>NZ_JBSFTY010000011.1:0-137989 GCF_053591515.1 Streptomyces sp. NPDC003011 | reverse complement strand
CATGGCGTCCCGCAGCCCGGACACGCCGGTCGCGGCGGCCAGTTCCCGCAGCAGCCGCAGCGTCTCGTCGGTGACCAGGTGCTTGGAGTAGTCGACGCGCAGGTCTCCCACGCGGACGACGTAGCGCTCCGCGCGCCCGGGGTCCGTCGCGAACAGGTCGCGCAGACGCGTGTGCCACTGGGCGCGGTGGTCCTCCAGGGCGGCCCACTCCGGCCGGCGGGTGAGCCGGGAGGAGCCGGCGGGGACGTCGGAAGGGGAGTCAGACATGAGCAGGGGTCTCCTTGGTGGCCTCGCCGCGCAGGGCGATGGCGTACATCTCGTCCGCGTCGAGGCGCCGCAGCTCCTCGGCGATGAGTTCGGAGGTGGTACGGACCTTCAGCGCGAGGGTGCGCGAAGGCTGGCCGGGCAGGGACAGCGTCGCCAGCGGGCCCTCGGGGCGGTCGATGACGATCTCGCCGTTCTCGGTGCCGAGCCGTACGGCCGTCACGACCGGTCCCGCGGTGACGACCCGGTCGACCCGGACGCCGAGGCGGGCCTCCAGCCAGCGGGCCAGCAGCTCGGCCGCCGGGTTCTCCTCCTCGGCCTCCACGGCCGCCGAGATCACTTTCACCCGGGCCTGGTCCATGGCCGCGGCCAGCATCGAGCGCCACGGCGTGAGCCGGGTCCAGGCGAGGTCGGTGTCGCCGGGCGCGTAGGAACGCACCCGGGTGTCCAGCACCTGGAGCGGGTTCGCCACCGCGTACAGGTCGGTGATCCGGCGCTGGGCCAGCGCGCCCAGCGGGTCCTTCGCCGGGTTCTCCGGCGCGTCCACCGGCCACCACACGACGACCGGGGCGTCCGGCAGCAGCAGCGGCAGCACGACGGAGTCGGCGTGGTCGGACACCTCGCCGTACGTCCGCAGGATCACCGTCTCGCCGGTGCCCGCGTCGGCGCCCACCCGCACCTCGGCGTCGAGGCGGGAACTGGTGCGGTCGCGCGCGTTGCGGGCGTGCCGCTTGATGACGACCAGGGTGCGCGAGGGGTGCTCGTGCGAGGCCTCCTCGGCGGCCTTGATCGCGTCGTAGGCGTTCTCCTCGTCCGTGACGATCACCATCGTCAGGACCATGCCCACGGCCGGTGTGCCGATGGCGCGGCGACCCTGCACCAGCGCCTTGTTGATCTTGCTTGCCGTGGTGTCGGTCAGGTCGATCTTCATGGCCTGCGCCAGCTCCGTCCGTCTCGTGCGAGCATCTCGTCGGCTTCCCCGGGTCCCCAGCTGCCCGACGCGTACTGCGCCGGCCTGCCGTGGTTCGCCCAGTACTCCTCGATCGGGTCGAGGATCTTCCAGGACTCTTCCACTTCCTGGTGACGGGGGAACAGGTTGGCGTCCCCGAGGAGGACGTCCAGGATGAGGCGCTCGTACGCCTCCGGACTGGACTCGGTGAACGACTCGCCGTAGGCGAAGTCCATCGACACGTCCCGGATCTCCATCGAGGTGCCCGGCACCTTGGAGCCGAACCGGACCGTCATGCCCTCGTCGGGCTGGACGCGGATGACGATCGCGTTCTGCCCGAGCTCCTCGGTGGCGGTGGAGTCGAAGGGGGAGTGCGGCGCCCGCTTGAAGACCACCGCGATCTCGGTGACCCGGCGGCCCAGCCGTTTGCCGGTGCGCAGGTAGAAGGGGATGCCCGCCCAGCGGCGGTTGTCCACCTCCAGCTTGATGGCCGCGTACGTGTCGGTCTTCGACGCGGGGTCGATGCCCTCCTCCTGGAGGTACCCGGGCACCTTCGCGCCGCCCTGCCAGCCCTCGGCGTACTGCGCCAGCACGGTGTGCTCGCCCAGGTTCTCCGGCAGCCGCACCGACTTGAGCACCTTGAGCTTCTCGGTGAGCAGCGACTCGGCGTCGAAGGCGATCGGCTCCTCCATGGCGGTCAGGGCCATCAGCTGGAGCAGGTGGTTCTGGATGACGTCCCGGGCGGCGCCGATGCCGTCGTAGTAGCCGGCCCGGCCGCCGATGCCGATGTCCTCGGCCATCGTGATCTGCACGTGGTCGACGTACGACCGGTTCCAGATCGGCTCGTACATCTGGTTGGCGAAGCGCAGCGCCAGGATGTTCTGGACGGTCTCCTTGCCGAGGTAGTGGTCGATCCGGAACACCTGGTCCGGCTCGAACACGTCGTGCACGAGCGCGTTCAGCTCACGGGCGCTCTTCAGGTCCCGCCCGAACGGCTTCTCGATGACCGCGCGCCGCCAGGAGCCCTCCTGCGCGTCGGCCAGCCCGTGCTTCTTCAGCTGCCGGACGACCTTCGGGAAGAACTTCGGCGGTACGGAGAGATAGAAGGCGTAGTTGCCGCTCGTGCCGCGCGAGGCGTCCAGCTCCTCCACGGCGGACCGCAGTTGCTTGAACGCGGTGTCGTCGTCGAAGTCGCCGGGGATGAACCGCATGCCCTCGGCCAGCTGCTGCCAGACCTCCTCGCGGAAGTCGGTGCGCGCGTGTTCGCGGACCGCGTCGTGCACGACCTGCGCGAAGTCCTGGTCCTCCCAGTCCCGGCGGGCGAACCCGACCAGCGAGAAACCCGGCGGCAGCAGCCCGCGGTTGGCCAGGTCGTAGACGGCCGGCATCAGCTTCTTGCGGGACAGGTCCCCGGTGACACCGAAGATGACGAGCCCGGAGGGGCCGGCGATCTGGGGGAGCCGGCGGTCGCCGGCGTCCCGCAGGGGGTTGGACCAGTCGTCGGCGGACAGGGCCGGGACGCCCGCCGCCGGCCCGACCGCTTTGGTCTGCCCGGCGGCCTTGTTCTTGCCGGCCGGCCCGCTCTCCTCGGCCGGCTTGATCTTCCCGGCCGGTTTGGTCTTCCCGGCCGTCGTCTCGGGACGCTTCTTGCTCATTTCCCGTCAACCCCCTTGCTGTTCAAGGACTTCGTCACGGCGTTCAGCAGGTCCTGCCAGGCCGTCTCGAACTTGGCGACGCCCTCCTCCTCCAGCTGCCGCACGACCTCGTCGTAGGAGATCCCGAGCCGCTGCACGGCGGCCAGGTCGGCACGGGCCCGCGGGTAGCCGCCGGTCACGGTGTCGCCGGTGATGTCGCCGTGGTCGGCGGCGGCGTTCAGCGTCGCCTCGGGCATCGTGTTGACCGTGCCGGGCGCGACCAGCTCGTCGACGTACAGGGTGTCCTTGTACGCCGGGTCCTTCACCCCGGTCGACGCCCACAGCGGACGCTGCCTGGTGGCCCCGGCCCGGGCCAGGGCCGTCCAGCGCTCACCGGCGAAGACGTGCTCGTACGCCTCGTAGGCGAGCCGCGCGTTGGCGAGGGCCGCCCTGCCTCTGAGGGCCAGGGCCTCGTCCGTGCCGAGCACGGTCAGCCGCTTGTCGATCTCGGCGTCGACGCGGGAGACGAAGAAGGAGGCCACCGAGTGGATCCCGGAGAGGTCCAGGCCGCGCTCCCGGGCCTTCTCCAGGCCGGCGAGGTAGGCGTCCATGACCTCGCGGTAGCGCCCCAGAGAGAAGATCAGCGTGACGTTGACGCTGATGCCGAGGCCGATGACCTCGGTGATCGCCGGGAGGCCGGCCTTCGTCGCCGGGATCTTGATCATCACGTTGGGGCGGTCGACCAGCCAGGCGAGCTGCTTGGCCTCGGCGACGGTGGCCGCCGTGTCGTGGGCGAGGCGCGGGTCGACCTCGATGGAGACCCGGCCGTCCCGGCCGCCAGAGGCGGTGTATGCAGAATGCAGGATATCGGCGGCCGCGCGCACGTCGGTGGTCGTGAGCATCCGCACGGCCTCGTCGACCGTGACGCCCCGCACGGCGAGGTCGGTGAGCTGCTCCTCGTACCCCTCACCGGAGCCGATCGCGGCCTGGAAGATGGACGGGTTGGTGGTGACGCCCACCACGTGCCGGTGCGCGACGAGTCCGGCGAGGTCGCCGGACTCGATCCGCCGGCGCGACAGGTCGTCCAGCCAGATGGACACGCCCTCGTCGGACAGGCGCTTGAGTGCTCCCGCGGGTGCGGTCGCTTCGGTCACTGTGATCATCTTCTTTCGGGCGATCGGATCAACCGCGAGCGGCGGCCAGGGATTCCCGGGCCGCGGCGGCGACGTTCTCGGCGGTGAAGCCGTACTCGGCGAACAGGGTCTTCGCGTCGGCGGAGGCGCCGAAGTGTTCGAGGGAGACGATGCGTCCTGCGTCACCCACGAACCGGTACCACGTGAGACCGATCCCGGCCTCGACCGCGACGCGGGCCCTCACGGACGGCGGAAGGACGCGTTCGCGGTACTCCCTCGGCTGCTCCTCGAACCACTCCACGGACGGCATCGACACCACCCGGGTGCCGATGCCCTCGGCCTCCAGCAGCTCCCGCGCGGCGACCGCGAGCTGCACCTCGGAACCGGTGCCGATCAGGACGACGTCGGGCACCTGGCCGGAGGACTCCCGCAGGACGTAACCGCCGCGCGCCGCGTCCTCGTCGGGCGCGTACGTCGGCACGCCCTGGCGGGTGAGCGCGAGGCCGTGCGGGGCCGGGTCGGTGGCGTGGCGCCTGAGGATCTCGGCCCAGGCGATCGCGGTCTCGTTGGCGTCGGCGGGACGGACCACGTTCAGGCCCGGGATCGCGCGCAGCGACGCGAGGTGCTCCACCGGCTGGTGGGTCGGCCCGTCCTCGCCGAGACCGATGGAGTCGTGCGTCCACACGTACGTCACCGGCAGCTGCATCAGCGCCGACAGCCGCACCGCGTTGCGCATGTAGTCGGAGAAGACCAGGAAGGTGCCGCCGTAGACGCGGGTGTTGCCGTGCAGGGCGATGCCGTTCATCTCCGCGGCCATGGAGTGCTCGCGGATGCCGAAGTGGATGGTGCGGCCGTACGGGTCGGCCTCCGGCAGCGGGTTGCCCTCGGGCAGGAAGGAACTGGTCTTGTCGATGGTGGTGTTGTTCGAGCCGGCCAGGTCGGCGGAGCCGCCCCACAGCTCGGGCAGGACCGCGCCGAGCGTCTGGAGCACCTTGCCGGACGCGGCGCGCGTGGCGAGCGCCTTGCCCTCCTCGAACACCGGCAGAGCGTCCTGCCAGCCCTCGGGCAGCTGACCGGCGACGACGCGGTCGAAGAGCTTCGCCCGCTCGGGCTGCTCGCCGCGCCACGCGTCGATCCGCTTGTCCCAGGCGGCGTGCGCCTCGGCGCCCCGGTCCAGGGCCCGGCGGGTGTGGGCGAGGACGTCGTCGGCCACCTCGAAGCTCCGGTCCGGATCGAAGCCGAGCAGGCGCTTGGTGGCGGCGACCTCGTCCGCGCCGAGCGCGGAGCCGTGCGCCGCCTCGGTGTTCTGCGCGTTCGGCGCCGGCCAGGCGATGATCGTGCGCATCGCGATGATCGAGGGACGCCCGCTCTCGGCCTGCGCGGCCCTCAGCGCCGCGTACAGCGCGTGGACGTCGATGTCGCCGTCCTCGCCGGGCTCGATCCGCTGCGTGTGCCAGCCGTACGCCTCGTACCGCTTGAGCACGTCCTCGGAGAAGGCGGTCGCGGTGTCGCCCTCGATGGAGATGTGGTTGTCGTCGTAGAGGAAGACGAGGTTGCCGAGCCTTTGGTGGCCGGCCAGCGAGGACGCCTCGGCGGAGATGCCCTCCTCCAGGTCGCCGTCGGAGACGATCCCCCAGACGGTGTGGTCGAAGGGGGAGGTGCCCTCGGGGGCGTCCGGGTCGAACAGGCCGCGCTCGTAGCGGGCGGCCATCGCCATGCCCACCGCGTTGGCGACGCCCTGGCCGAGCGGTCCGGTGGTCGTCTCGACGCCCGCGGTGTGCCCGTACTCGGGGTGACCGGGTGTCTTCGACCCGTGGGTGCGGAACGCCTTGAGATCGTCCAGCTCCAGCTCGTACCCGGCCAGGAAGAGCTGGGTGTAGAGGGTCAGCGAGGTGTGCCCGGGGGACAGCACGAAGCGGTCACGGCCCGTCCACTCCGGGTCGGCCGGATCATGCCGCATCACCTTCTGGAAGAGGGTGTAGGCCGCCGGTGCCAGGCTCATCGCGGTGCCGGGGTGACCGTTGCCCACCCGCTGGACGGCGTCGGCCGCCAGAAGACGGGCGGTGTCGACGGCACGCCGGTCGGTTTCGGTCCATTCGAAGGTGTCCGGTGTCTGCGTGCTCATCTTCAAGAAGTCCTCGGTAGGAGCGAAGTGGCTGGTCTGACGTGTTCAAACTTAAAAGTCTGACTTTTACGGGGGAAGGTCGGCGTGTGCCAGCCTGTGGTGAAAGTGGGACACGCACGGCGCGATCGAGGCGGCACGAGAAGGACATGACGGACAGAACCATCCAAGCCGGAGCCGGTGACGGCGGCACTGACGGGATCAGAACGTTCCCCTTCCCGGTCGAGCTGAGCGTCGGCGGCGTCGGCATGCAGGTCGGCCCGATGGGAACCGGCCGTACCTGGCACGCCGACGCGCCCCTGCACCGCGTCCACCGCATCGACTTCCACGTCGTGATGCTCTTCGACGACGGCCCCGTCCACCACATGATCGACTTCGCCGAGTACGAGGCCGGGGCCGGCGACGTGCTGTGGATCCGCCCGGGGCAGGTCCACCGCTTCTCGCCCGCGAGCGAGTACCGCGGAACCGTCCTGACCATGCAACCGGGCTTTCTGCCCCGCGACACGGTCGAGGCCGCCGGCCTGTACCGCTACGACCTGCCGCCCCTGCTGCACCCCGACGGACCCCGGCTCGCCGCGATCCGGGCCGCCCTCGCCCAGCTGCGGCGCGAGTACGAGGACGCGAGCACCCTCCCGCCGAGCCTGCACACGTCGGTCCTGCGCCACTCGCTCACGGCGTTCCTGCTCCGCCTGGCCCATCTCGCGACGACCTCGGCGGAGGCGGCCCGGCTCACGGCGGACACCACCTTCACCCTCTTCCGGCAGGCGGTCGAGCAGGGCTTCGCCACCAACCACAGCGTCAGCGCCTACGCGGACGCCCTCGGCTACTCCCGCCGCACCCTGGTGCGCGCGGTCCGCGCCGCCACCGGCGAGACCCCCAAGGGCTTCATCGACAAACGCGTGATCCTGGAGGCCAAACGCCTCCTCGCCCACACGGACCTCCCCATCGGCCGCGTCGGCGCGGCGGTCGGCTTCCCGGACGCGGCGAACTTCTCCAAGTTCTTCCACCAGCACACCGACATGACGCCGGCGGGGTTCCGGGCGGAGCTGCGCTGACCGGCGACAGCGCACGGAGAGTGTCTCCGCGGCACGGAGAAGAGGCCCCACGCGCGCGTGGAGCCCCTCGGGAAACGGGAAAGCCGGCGGTCAGCGACCGAAGGTGGACCAGTCGAATGAGCTAGAGCGCGCTGCCCGCCTTCCAGTCCTCCCAGGACAGGTTCCAGCCGTTGAGCCCGTTGGCGGGGTCCACCGTGTCCTCGCCGGAGTTCCGCACGACGACCACGTCCCCGAGCATCGAGCTCTCGTAGAACCGGCAGCCGTCCGCGGACGGGTCGTCCGCGCCCTTGGCGTCGTGCAGGCCGATGCAGCCGTGGCTGGTGTTCTCGCCGCCGAACACCGAGGCCGACGCCCAGTAGTTGCCGTGGACGAAGGTGCCGGACGTGGTCAGACGCTGGGCGTGCGGGACGTCCGCGATGTCGTACTCGTCGCCGAGGCCGACCGTGGAGGACTCCATGCGGGTCTGCTCCAGCCGCTCGCTGATCACCATGATCCCGGACCAGGTGGGGTGCTCGGCGTCGCCGCCGGTGACCGGGTAGGTGGCGTATGCCGATCCGTCGCGCTCGATCGTCATCTGTCCGGTGGTGAGGTCGACCGTGCTGATCTGGCTGCGGCCGATGTGGAAGGTGACGTCCTTCGACTGTATACCGTAGACACCATCCGATCCCTCGACGTCCTTCCACCGCAGACCGAGGGTGATCGTCGTCCCGGCCGCCCAGTACGTCCGGGGCCGGAAGTCGAGGCGGGTGTCGCTGAACCAGTGCCCCACCACCTCGACCGCGGGCTCGGCGGTCACCGTGACCGCCTTCTCCACCGCGGCCTTGTCGGTCACCGCGTGCGTGAAGGTGATCGACACGGGCATGCCGACGCCGGAGGTGGAGCCCGCCTCGGGGGTGCAGGAGCCGGCGAACGTCTCCCCGGGCGACTTCGTGGTGAAGGACGCGGTCTTCTCGGCGCCGCCCTCGGTCGCCGCGGTGACCGTGTACTTCGTCCCCGAGTACGGGTTCCTCGACGAGGTCCAGGTGGTCCGGGCGTCGTCGAACGAGCCGGGGAGGGTGGAGCCGTCGTTCCCGGTGACCTTCACGGAGGCGAACGTGCCGCCGGTCACGGTGACCTCGACGGGGCGCGTGAAGGACGCCTTCGTGGTGCCGTCGGCAGGTGTCACCGAGAGCACCGCCTCCCGCGTGCCCGGCTGCCTGGACGCGGTCGCCCCCGTTCCCTCCGCCGCACCCGCCGGACTGCCGCATCCTGACAGTACGGCAGCGGTCGGCAGCACTCCGAGCGCGGTGAGCACCCCGCGCCGGGACCACCTCCGCGACTGCGGCTCGGACCGGTTCGATGTGTGCGGGACGCCCACGGCACGCCTTCCTGAGATATCCGTCTTTGCGGATGCATCGTGCGCCTCGTACCTGGGACGATCCTGTGAAACGGCGTTCCGCTGTCTGGGACTCCGGTGGGAGACCTCAGCCGGCCGCCTTCCTCACCTCCACGGCGAGGTCGTTGTCGACCGTGTAGTAGAGGTGCAGGGCGGCTCCGGCCGCGGTGACCGTCGGATAGACGAACACCTCCTTGCGGTCCGCGACGTCGTCGAGCAGACGGGCGACCCGGATCAGGGAACCCTGTGCCCCGGGCCGGACGAAGACGTCCCACACGCCGCTTCCGGTGCCCGTCCCGGCGGCCAGTTCCTCGTGGTCGACCGTGAAGGAGAAGCCCCGGCCGTCGCTCCCGGGCCGTGGCTCCAGGGTGCGCACGGTGCCGCCGCCCCGCAGGCGCAGGTGCACGACGGCTCCCGCCAGGAGCCGGGCGCCGTGCAGGCGGACGTCGACCGTCGTCGACCGGTCGGTGACGGTGACGCCGCCGGCCTCGGCGTGGGCAGGGCGCAGCCAGGCCCGCACCGCGAGATAGCCGTCCTTGGTGACGTAGGGGATCCGCACGGCGAGCGGTGCCGCCCAGTCGCGGAGGTGACCGTCGACGAGGGCCCGCAGGTCGCGCGGCCCGGGGCGCAGCCGCTGCCGCCGGGATCCCCCGTCCTGGAGCAGGTACACGTCCCACCGGCCCTCCGCGAGGACTGGCCGTGGGCCGAGGACGGCCCGCCGGCACCCGTCATCGGCGCTCTCCAGGTCCAGGACATGGAGCGTCTTCTCGGCCTGCCCCTTCTTGGGGCGCAGCCGCAGCAGCAGCTGCCGGTCCCCGGCCGGACCCGGCGGCAGGCCGAAGACGATCCGGCCGTCGGCGTCGGCCGTACAGCCCAGACGCGCTTGCGAACTCTGCTCCGCGCTCACCGCTGCTCCCTCCGCGCTCACCGCTGTCCCTTCCGTACGACGCGCAGCGCGCCGCTCGCCGCGGTGTACGCGGCGTCGCGGGCGGCGAAGCCCTGGCCGACCAGGACCCGGCGCACCCCGGCGCGTCCCCGCGCGCTCGCGCTGCCCGTCCGGCGCGCCGACACCGCCTCGGCGAGCAGACGCTCGGCCTGCTCGACCACGGGGCCGGGGGCGAACCGCCGCGCGTTCTCCAGGGCGGCGCGTCCCATCCGGCGGCGCCGCTCGTCGTCACGGACCAGGTCCAGCAGGGCGGCGCCCAGCGCGGCGCGGTCCCCGACCGGTACGAGCCGGCCGTCGACGCCGTCCTCGATGATCTCGGCGGGGCCGTAGGGGCAGTCGGTGCTGACCACCGGCAGGCCGCAGCGCATCGCCTCCACGATCGTCATGCCGAACGGCTCGAAGTTGGAGGCGGCGGCACCGATGGAGCCCTTGACCCACTCCGCCTCCATGGGGGCCGCCGCGCCCATCAGGAACACGTTGTCCCACAGCCGCAGGTCCGCGATGAGCCTGCGCAGCCGGTCGTGCTCCTCCCCCTTGCCGTAGATGCGCAGCTGCCAGTCGGGGTGTTCGGCGGCGACGTCGGCGAAGGCCCCGATGAGCAGGTCGTAGCGCTTGACCGGGACCAGCCGGCCGGCCGCGACGACCACCTTGGCGGTGCCGTCCGCGGCCGGCAGCACGGGATCCGGCACGCTGTTCGGCAGCGCCTCCACCCGTACGCCCGGCAGCCACGTCTTGCGCCGGTAGGCGGCGGCGTCGGCCTCGGTCACCGTGGTGAGCGCGTCGAGCCGGCGGTAGGCCCGGCGCAGCGTGTTCCGCAGCCGCGGCGGATGGTTGTCCAGGGTGAGGTGCTCCTGCCCCACGCGGGCGACCTGGGGCGGCGCCTGGAGCGCGAGATGCACGTTGAGCCCGGGCCGGGTGCCGATCACCACGTCGGCGTCGACCGTGGCGAGGTGCTCGCCGATCCGCTGGTCGGTCAGCTCGCTGTACTGCCCGTACCGGTACTCGGCGCGGGGGAACACCCTCGCCGGTCTCAGGTGTAACGGGTGCTCCTTCTCCTGTCTGAGATCGACCAGCGGTCGCAGTGACACCTTCGGGTCCAGCGTGAAGTTGGGGTTCTCCCGGTGCCGCAGCACGGAGACGATCTCCACCTCGTGCCGCTCCGCCAGTGCCTGGGCCAGGTTGAAGGTGGTGGTGATCGTGCCGCCGATGCCGTAGGCGTTGTGAAGGAGGAAGGAGATCTTCATGGGTGAGTAGACGGTGCCAACTCCGCCCGGGTTGTGTTCTGTTACCGCTTCGTAGCGATCAACGGCCGGGCAGGCGACGGGAGGACGGCGAACGAGGTGGCCTCAGCGCTCTCTCCCGGCCCCGGCCCCGCGGGACCCGTCCCCGGACCGGCTCCCCTCCGGCTGCCATCCCAGGGCCCGGGAGATCCCGCGCGCCGCGAGCCGCACCGCCGGGATCAGCACCGGGACCTGGGCGCCGGCCTGGGGCACCACGACCGACACGGCCGCGACCAGCGTGCCGTCCGGTCCACGCACGGGCGCGGCCACCGACAGCGCGTCCTCGGTCACCTGACGGTCACTCACCGCCACGCCCGCGCGCCGCACTTCGGCCAGCACCCGGCGCAGCCGCCCCGCGTCGGTGAGGGTGTACGGGGTGAGCGAGGCCAGCGGGCCCGCGCAGTACTCCTCCTGGAGTTCCGTTCCGCCGTACGCCAGCAGTACCAGCCCCACACCGGTGACGTGCAGCGGCCAGCGCGCCCCGACCCGGATGTGCACGCCGACCGCCGAACGCCCCGAGATCCACTCGATGTAGACGACCTCCGATCCGTCGCGGACCGCCAACTGCACGTTCTCGTGCGTCGCTTCGTACAGGTCCTCCAGGTAGGGCAGGGCGGCCTGCCGCAGCGCCAGCCCGCGCGGAGCGAGGGCCGCGACCTCCCACAGCCGCAGCCCGACGTGGTAGACGCCCTCCTCGTCCCGCTCCAGGGCACCCCACTCGGTGAGGGCGCCGACGAGCCGGTGCGCGGTGGTCAGGGTCAGCCCGGCGCGGCGGCTGATGTCCGTCAGGGACAGCGCCGGGTGGTCGTGGTCGAAGGCGGCGAGGACGGCCAGCAGCCGGCCGGGCGCGGACCGCACGGCCTGCGACAGGCCGGCGTCGGCGGTCGTCGGCACGGCGTCACCCCAGCCCGGTCTCGGCGACCCTGAGCAGCAGCGAGTGGAGCACATCGCGCTCGGCCGGGTCGAGGGGCTGGAGCAGCTCGTTGGTGACGCGCAGGCCGGCCTCGTCGGTGTCGCGCAGGAAGGCGCGGCCGTCCGCGGTGAGTACGACGATGCGGCTGCGCCGGTCGTCGGGGGAGGGGCGGCGCTCGGCGAACCCCAGCTTCTCCAGGTCGTCGACCAGGCCGACAATCGCGCTGGGGTCGTAGCCGAGGGACGTGCTCAGCTCGCGCTGCAGCGCGCCCTCGGACGTGGTGAGGAAACGCAGCAGCGCGTAGTGGCGCAGGCGCAGGCCGGACTCCTGGAGGAAGCCGTTGAACAGCTGCCCCGAGCGCAGCCCGAGCCGGTACAGCAGATAGCCGGTGTCCGCGTGCAGCCCGCGCATCCACGGCTCCTCGGCATCGACGGGGGCAGGGCCGACGGCGGTCTGTGCTGCGTGCTGCTGGCCGGCGATGGCGGGCTCCCTGGGCCGGGCCCCGGGCGGGGCGGTTCGTGCGTACGGCCCCAGCATGACGCACGGACGGGACCGCAACAACTATTGACGTCAACAATTATTGCTCTTAGCTTCGATCTCGTCGCCGCGTCACCCGTGCCTGTTCCTCACCCGAGTCGTTCATCCCGCCCTGTTCATCCCGTTCCGTTCATCCCTGTTCTGTTCATCCCTGTTCTGTTCATCTCGTTCTGTTCGTGAAGGGACCCGCCCGTGCCCAGCATCGATCTCACCGGCAAGGCCGCCGTCGTCACCGGCAGTGGCCGGGGCCTCGGCCTCGCCTACGCGCACGCTCTGGCCGCCCACGGCGCCTTGGTGGTCGTCAACGACATCGACGAGGCCGTGGCCGAGGAGGCCGTGAAGTCCATCACCGCGGCGGGCGGCACCGCCGTCGCCGAGGTGGTCCCGGTCGGTACCTCGGAGGCCGCCGACCGGCTCGTCGGGCGTGCCGTGGAGGAGTTCGGGCGGCTCGACGTCCTGGTCACCAACGCGGGCATCCTGCGCGACAAGGTGCTGTGGAAGATGACCGACGAGGACTTCGACGCGGTGATCACCACCCACCTGAAGGGCACCTTCACCTGCGCCCGCGCCGCCGCCGTCCGGATGCGCGAGCAGGGCGAGGGCGGCAGCCTGATCCTGGTCGGCTCGCCGGCCGGGCAGCGCGGCAACTTCGGGCAGACGAACTACGCCGCCGCCAAGGCCGGCATCGCCGCCATGGCCCGCACCTGGTCCATGGAACTGGGCCGCGCGCACATCACGGTCAACGCGATCGTGCCGGTCGCCGCCACCGCGATGACCGAGACCATCCCCGCCTTCGCCCCGTACGTCGAGGCCATGAAGAACGGCGAGCCGCTTCCGGACTTCCTCCGCAAGGGCGAGGGCTTCGGCACCCCCGAGGACTGCGCGGCGCTCGTTCCCTTCCTCGCCTCCGAGGCGGCCCGCGGGATCACCGGCCAGGCCATCGGCATCGGCGGCGACAAAGTGGCACTCTGGTCGCATCCGCAGGAGATCAGCGCGGCCTACGCCGACGGCGGCTGGACCCCCGACACCCTGGCCACCGCCTGGCCGACCTCGGTCGGCGCCGAACTCCAGACGGTCGGCATTGCGGCGCCCGCTCTCCCGGAGGCGTGATGGCCCTCTCCCTGAACGCCGACGACCTGGTCGCGATCGACGTGCACACCCACGCGGAGGTGTCCTCCAAGGGCCACTCCTCCCTGGACGACGACCTGCACGACGCCTCCTCCGCCTACTTCAAGGTCGAGGGCAAGCGGAAGCCGACCCTGGAGGAGACCGCCGCGTACTACCGCGAGCGGAAGATGGCGGCCGTGATCTTCACGGTGGACGCCGAGTCCGCGACCGGCACGGCCCCCGTGCCCAACGAGGAGGTCGCCGAGGCGGCCGCCGCCAACGCGGACGTCCTCATCCCCTTCGCCTCCATCGACCCCTTCCGGGGCAGGGCGGGGGTCCGGCAGGCCCGCCGCCTGGTCGAGGAGTACGGGGTGAAGGGCTTCAAGTTCCACCCCAGCATCCAGGGCTTCTTCCCCAACGACCGCTCGGTGGCCTACGGCCTCTACGAGGTGATCGAGGAGACCGGGACCATCGCGTTGTTCCACACGGGCCAGACCGGCATCGGCGCCGGAGTCCCCGGCGGGGGCGGGATCCGGCTGAAGTACTCCAACCCGCTGCACGTGGACGACGTGGCCGCGGACTTCCCGCACCTGAAGATCATCCTGGCGCATCCTTCCTTCCCCTGGCAGGACGAGGCCCTCGCCGTCGCCACGCACAAGCCGGGCGTGCACATCGACCTGTCCGGCTGGTCGCCGAAGTACTTCCCGCCGCAGCTGGTGCAGTACGCCAACACGCTGCTCAAGGACAAGGTCCTCTTCGGCTCGGACTTCCCCGTCCTGACTCCGGACCGCTGGCTCGCGGACTTCGCCAAGCTGTCGATCAAGGACGAGGTCCGGCCGAAGATCCTCAAGGAGAACGCCGCCCGCCTGCTCGGGCTGACCACACCATAAAAGGGGCGTCACGATGCGCAACGAGGGACTGGGGTCATGGCCCGCACGCCGGGCTCGCAAGACCCCGCACCGCACCGCCCTGATCCACGGTGAGCAGTCGACGGACTACCGCACACTGCATACACGCACCACCCGTCTCGCCCACGCCCTGCGCGCCCGGGGCGTCCGGCGCGGCGACCGGATCGCCTACCTCGGCCCCAACCACCCCTCCTATCTGGAGACCCTGTTCGCGGCGGGCACCCTCGGCGCGGTCTTCGTCCCGCTCAACACCCGCCTCGCGGGCCCGGAGATCGCCTACCAGCTCGCCGACTCCGGCGCCAAGGCCCTCGTCTACGGCCCGTCGTTCCAGGCCCTGGTCGCCGGGCTGCCGGGCAGCACGGACGTCCGCACCTACGTCGAGGTCGGCGCCGAGTACGAGCAGGCGCTGGCCTCGGCCGCCGCCGACCCCGTCGACGAACCGGTCGCGCCCGACGACACCTGCATCATCATGTACACCTCGGGCACGACCGGCCGCCCCAAGGGCGCGATGCTCACCCACGGCAACCTCACCTGGAACGCGATCAACGTCCTCGTCGACACCGACCTGATCGCCGACGAACGCGCCCTGGTCTCCGCCCCGTTGTTCCACACGGCCGGCCTGAACATGCTCACCCTGCCGGTTCTCCTCAAGGGCGGCACCTGCGTCCTGGTCGGGGCCTTCGAACCGGAGGCCACCTTCGACCTGGTGGAACGCCACCGGATCACCTTCATGTTCGGGGTGCCCACGATGTTCGACCAGATGGCCCGGCATCCGCGGTTCAAGGACGCCGACCTGTCGTCGCTGCGCATCCTGACCTGCGGCGGCTCCCCGGTGCCGAGCCCGCTGATCGCCGCGTACCAGGAGCGCGGCCTGACCTTCCTCCAGGGCTACGGCATGACGGAGGCGGCCCCCGGGACACTGTTCCTGGACGCCGAACACGCCGTGAGCAAGGCGGGGTCGGCCGGGGTGCCGCACTTCTTCAGCGACGTACGGGTGGTGCGGCCCGACCTCGCTCCGGCGAAGACCGGCGAGACCGGCGAGGTCGTGGTGCGCGGGCCGCACGTCATGCCCGGCTACTGGGGTCTGCCCGAGGAGACGGCCGCCGCCTTCGCCGACGGCTGGTTCCGCAGCGGGGACGCGGCCCGGGCCGACGAGGACGGCTACGTCTTCATCGTGGACCGCATCAAGGACATGATCATCTCCGGTGGGGAGAACGTGTACCCCGCCGAGATCGAGGACCTGCTCCTCACCCACCCGGACATCGTCGAGTGCGCGGTCATCGGCGTGCCCGACGACAGGTGGGGGGAGGTGCCGCGCGCGGTCGTCGTGCCGCGCGCGGGCACCTCGCCGGACCCCGGCGAGGTACTGGCCTCGCTCGCCGGACGCCTCGCCAAGTACAAGATCCCCAAGTCGGTCGTCATCGCGGACGAACTCCCGCGCACCGCCTCCGGGAAGCTCCTCAAGGCCCGGGTGCGCAAGCGCTTCGGCGCCGCCTCCTGACGCTCACCTCTCACCTAAGGACAGCCACATGGCCCTCACCGTCAACGGTCTCGACGAACTGAAGAAGCTCGCCGGAAGCGACCTGGGCACCAGCGAGTGGATCGAGGTCACGCAGGAACGGATCGACACCTTCGCCGACGCCACGGGCGACCACCAGTGGATCCACGTGGACCCCGACCGCGCGAAGGAGGGCCCGTTCGGCGCCCCCATCGCGCACGGCTACCTCACCCTGTCCCTCTTCATCCCGCTGTTCACCGAGCTGCTGGACGTCCAGGGCGTGACGACCAAGGTCAACTACGGCCTGAACAAGGTGCGTTTCCCCTCGCCGGTGAAGGCCGGCTCCCGCATCCGGCTGGTGGGCAGGCTCGCGGAGGTCGAGGAGGTGGCGGGCGGCGTGCAGATCACCGTCGACGGGACGATCGAGATCGAGGGCGGGGCCAAGCCGGCGGCGGTGCTGCGGAGCCTGTCGCGGTTCTACGCCTGAGACGGACGACGCGGGCCGGGCGAGCGGTCGGCCCGCCCGGCCCGCGAAGTCCGCCGACGAACCGGCCCCGGCTTCCTCAGGTGCCTGCCACGTCGACGAAGACGGAGTTGGAGTAGAACCACGTGTCGGCCCACGGGTCGCCGTCGCCGGGCGCGTGCGGAATCGGCCCGTGCGGGTCGACGGAGGCGCCCAGATACCCGTCGCCGTTGCGGTTGCCGTCGCTGCCGCGCAGCCGGACGTAGAAGGACTCGTCGCCCGCGGCCAGCGGGATCCGCAGGGTGTACGTCCCCTTCCGGCCGGACACGTCCGTCGACCGCACGACCCGGGTGTCGGGCGCCCGCCAGGTGTCCCGGTCGGCCACCGGGCCGCGCACCGCGCCCCGGATCACGTCCACGTGCGCCAACTCGGGCAGGATCCCACGGGCGTTGGGCCGAGAGGCCGTCGTCACGGTGACGTCCAGGGTGAGCTCGTCGCCCTTGCGTACGCGCAGCCGGCCGCCGAGGGTGACGCCCCGGCCGTGGTCGCGCTCGCGCTACAGCCGTACCTCCAGCCCGTCCAGCAGGTGCCCGTGGTCGAGCCAGACGCGGCCCGCGCGCAGGCCCGCCATCACCGCGCGGTAGCCGTAGCGGGTGACACCGACGTGGGTACGGCTGAACTGACCGGGCCAGAAGTCGCTGCCGGGCTGCGGGGTGTCCGTGTCCACCGGGTCGGGCAGCTTGCCGGTGCGGTCGAAGTCCTGGCCGGCCGGCCAGTCGCCGTTCTTCCAGGTGTCGAAGACGACGCGGTGCGCGTCCGAGTTGGCGGTGACGGAGAACAACGTGCCCTCGGCGAGCATCGCGTCCCACAGCCCGCCCACCGTCGAGGTCGTCCAGTCGAAGCCGCCGTACGTCAGGTAGGCGTCCGCCGGGTAGCCGGCCCACGACTGCGCCGACGGCTTGTTCTCGTACTCGCCGCGGATCGACGTCGTCCCGCGCCAGCCGGGGATCGCCGCGCCCTGGGCGCCCGGCGCGCCCTCCATGCCGATCATGATCTCGGGGGCCGCGTCCCGCCAGGCGCGCATCTCGTGCGGGGAGTCGATGCCCAGGCGCAGGGGGTGGTTGGCGAGGACCAGCACGTCGTCGATGTAACCGGTGCGCCGCTGCCGGGCCAGCCACCGCAGGGCCTTGACGGCGTGCGCCTCGTTGCGGGCGGTGTCCGCCGCGCCGGCGGCACCCTCGGTGTACCTGAGGAGCTTGCCGTCGTAGGCGCTCTCGAACCGGGTCAGCAGGTCGGCCTCGTGCGGGCCGGGCGCGGCGAAGACCGTGCAGTGCTCGGCGGCCGGGATGTACCACTCCAGGCCCTGGAAGATCAGCTGGCGCGGGTTCTCGGCCCGGGCCCGGAGGATCTCCGCGTGCTCCAGCGACGCCCCGTACTCGGCGTGGCCGACGTTGGAGTGCTCGGTGAACACCATCCAGTCCAGGCCGTACGCGGCGCCCGCGGCGGCCAGCTGGGAGAACGTGTACTTGGCGTCGTGGCTGTAGACGGAGTGGATGTGATGGTCGCCGACGAGATAGGCGAGGCGCGGGTCGCTGCCGCCGGGGCCCCGGCCGGACGCGGCCGCCGCGGGAACGCCCGCCGGACCGAGGGCGAAGGCCGCGCCGAACAGGCCCGCGCGGCGCAGGAGCCCGCGGCGGGAGACCCCTTGCGCGTCGAGGCCGGCGGGGGAGACGGACGGGTCGGCCCACACGGGCAGCTGCTGCTCGGTCATCGTGGTCCTCGGCGACGGGGTCAGTGGTTCATGAACTGGGTGACGGGAAGGGCGCGTTCGACGATCCGGACGTCGCCGAGCCGGCCGTACAGGATCTGGTCGATCGTGCCGGCGTACTCGTAGCCGCCCAGCAGCCACGGCAGTCCGAGCGAGGTGAGCCCGACGGCCCGGGCGTGCGGATTGCGGGCGACGGGGCAGCCCTCGACGTACAGCGTCGTGCGGGAGCCGTCGTTGACGACGGCGACGTGCCACCACACCTCCCGGGCCGTCTCGTCGCCCCAGTTCGTGGCGATGCCCTGCTGGTTGAGCGGGCGGGCCGCCCACTGCGGGCCGGGGCCGTCGGACAGGGACAGCGTGGCCAGCGGCTCGTCCGGGTCGCCCTCGGTCCGGCCCGCGGCGCCGCCCGTGCCGGTACGGCTGACCAGCCCGGACCAGGCGTTGTGGGAGGGATCCCAGTCGGCGGGGACGCGGTAGAAGGCCTCGATGGTGTAACCGGCCCTGAAGGTGGCCGCGTTGAGGGGCGCGCCGTCCACCGTGCGCAGGTAGGCGCCCTTCAGCGGCGACTTGAAGCCGTGGAACTCCAGGCTGCCGTGGCCGGGCTGGTCCGGGTGGTGGTCCGGGGACCACCCCAGGGAGCCGCCGCCCACGCTCACCACGGTCAGGTCGTTGCCGCGCCCCGACAGATCCCGGACGGTACCGGTCACCGCCTGCTCGAAACGCCAGTACGCGGCCGTGCCCGGGACCAGCATCCTCGACGCGGGCCGGGCCGGGCGCGCGGGCACCGGAGCGAACCCCGAGAACCGGTCGGCGAAGTCGATGGCGACGGAGAACCGGTCGGCGTCGCCGCTCAGTTCGATCTCCCGCCGCTCCAGCTCGTTGAGGCCCTTCGCGGCCCGGCCCAGGATCCACGGGGACACCGTCTCCACGTCGATGACGTTCCGGTCCAGGTCGAAGTGGTAGAGGCGGATCATCCCCGCGCCGCCGTAATACCGGTTCTGATAGTTCGTCAGGTGAAGGTGGACGTCATGTCCCGCCGCGTTGCGCCGGGTCGCGCGGCCGGCGGGCCAGTAGTGCCCGCTGAGGGTGAGGAAGATCTGGTCGTGGTCCTCGATCAGCCGGTCCCACAGCTGCTGCCCGTACGCGGACAGGGAGTCGTCCCCGGCGACCAGTTCGTGCGTCGTCAGGATCACGGGAGTCCTCGGGTGCCGGGCGATGACCTCCTCGGCCCACGCGTACCCCTTCGCCGACAGCCGCCAGTCCAGCGCGAGCACCATCCACTTGCGGCCGGCCGCCCCGAAGAGGTGGAAGGTGTTGTAGCCGTCCGGCGAGGCGCCGCCGAACGTCGGCCTGCCCTCGAACCGCTGCGGCCCGAAGGCGTCCAGGTACGGTGTCGCGCCCCGCTGGTCGTCGGTCGACGACTTCACGTCGTGGTTGCCGGCCAGGACGCTGTAGCCGACGCCGCGCCGGTCCAGCAGCCGGAACGCCTCGCTGATCGCGGTGATCTCGGCCCGGGCGCCGTTCTCGGTGAGGTCGCCGAGGTGGGACAGGAAGACGATGGTGTCCTCCTCGCCGTGCTCCAGCAGATGGCGCAGCGACGCCTCGACGGGCGCCTTGTCGATGCTGGGCCCGTCGAAGAGGTACTGCGTGTCGGGCATGACGGCGAGGGTGAAGCGCCGGCTGTCGGGGTCGGGCCGCCGGCCCGCCGCGGAGGCCGGGGCCGCCTCGGCGGACGCCGGCAGCGCGAGGCCCGCGGTGGCGGTGGCGCCCAGCAGGGCGGTCGCCCGCAGGAAACCGCGTCTGCCGGCACCGGCCTGCGCGGCCTCGCCCTGGTCGTGCTCATGCGAAACGCACACGTGTGCTCCGTAACACTGCGTCATGGGTGGCGGGAAGGGCGTGGGGATCAGAGCGCGCTCAGGGTCCAGCTCCAGCGGTGGACGCCCGGTGCGACGAGATAGGAGGGGAAGGTGTCCGGGCCGCACGAGGCGGTGCCCAGACCCCGGTGGGCGGCGTCGAGGTGCACCACACAGCCGGCCCGCGGGACGAGCTCGTCGTGGTGGGCCACCGCGCTCAGGTCCCCGGCGCGGTACCGGGTGACCGAAACCTGGCGCGGCTCGTCCAGCTCCACCGTCAGCCCGGTGGCGTCCGGCGCCGACAGCGTGAAGCGCCGTACGCCGTGCCGGCCGCCGCTCTCCTGCGGACGCAGATACGGGGTGAACAGCGCGTCCACGGGCACCGAGTGGTGGCCGACGGGCGCCCCGAAGGCGCGGTCCGGATACGACTCCCAGGGGCCCTGCCCGTACCACTCCATCAGGTCCAGGCCCGGCACCGTCTCGAACAGGGAGCCGACCCGGGCGACATCGGTGAGCGGGTCCGGCAGCTCGGCTGACTCCTCGACGCGCAGGCCGCCCCCGGCCTGGGTGAACACCTGCGTGTGCCTCACGACACCGGCCCGGACGGCGTACTCCGCGGACACGGTGACCCGACCCTCCGTCCGGCGCACGCCGACCACCTTGCGCACCGGCGCGTCCAGCCCCCAGGCCCGCCAGCGCGGCGCCGTCCCGCCCAGCTCGTCGTTGTCGGTCGGCGCCCGCCACAGCGACAGCGTGGGGGCGGCCGAGAGCAGGGGGTGCACCAGCAGGCCGTCGCCGTCGACCTCGATCCCGATCCCGATCCCGGTCCCGATCCCGGTCCCGGTCCCGACGGAACGTTTCCGCGCCGTCGGGACGGACCGCCTCGGGCTCGGGGAAGCCGCCCGCAGGCGCACCTGCGGCAGACACACCACCGTGCCGCGCGGCGCCCACGCCTCGTCGCCGGCGGTCGTCACCCGCAGCGTCAGCCACGCCTCCCCGCCGTCCTCGGGCAGCTCGAACGGCAGCGGCACCGCCGCCGTCCCACCCGGCCGCAGAGCGGGCAGCTCGGCCGGCGCGGTCAGCGTCCGCCCGTCGGCCAGGGCCAGCTCCCACTCGGCCGCCAGCCAGTCCAGCCCCCGGAAGTGCTGGTGGTTGCCGAGGACGACGCCCTCGTGCTCGAAGCACCCCAGGCGCACCGGCGCCGCGATCTCGCGGTGCTCGTACATCACCGGCTTCGGCGTGCGGTCGGGAAAGACCACGCCGTCCGCGATGAACGCGCCGTCGTGGACCGTCTCGCCGAAGTCGCCGCCGTACGCCCAGCGGTATCCGGGCGCGGCGACACCGTTGTCACAGAGTCCGGCGCCCCCGCGGCCGACCGGTCTTGCGTCGTTCACACGCTGCAGGATGCCGTGGTCCCAAAACTCCCAGATGAAGCCGCCCTGAAGTCCCGGGGTGGACTCGATGGCGGCCCAGTGGTCGGCGAGCGTGCCGTTGCTGTTGCCCATCGCGTGCGAGTACTCGCACTGGATGAGCGGCTTGGTCTGCTCTCCGGACAGCGCGTGCGCGACACACTCCTCCAGCGGCGCGTACATCGGACAGGCGAGGTCCGAGGCGAGGGCCGGATCCGCCCAGCCGCGCTTGGCCGCCCCCTCGTACTGCAGGGGGCGGGTCGGATCGTGCCGGCGCACCCAGCCCGCCGCCGCGTCGTGGTTGGCCCCGTAGTCGGACTCGTTGCCCAGCGACCAGACGATGACCGAGGGGTGGTTCTTGTCGCGCAGGACCATCCGGGAGACCCGGTCCACGAAGGCGTTCAGATAGCGCGGGTCGTCGGCGATCTCGTGGGCGTGGTCGTGCGACTCGATGTCGGCCTCGTCGACGACGTAGAAGCCGAGCTCGTCGGCCAGGTCGTACAGCGCCGGGTCGTTCGGGTAGTGCGCGGTGCGGATCGCGTTGAAGCCGAACCGCTTCAGCAGCACCAGGTCCGCGCGCAGGTCGTCGTACGACACCGTCCGCCCGGTCAGCGGATGGAAGTCGTGCCGGTTGACTCCCCGGATGTACACCCGCTCGCCGTTGACCAGCAGGTCCCGGCCGGCGATCTCGACGTCCCGGAAGCCGACCCGGTGGTGGGAGGCGTCGGCGACCGTGCCGTCGGCGCGGTGCAGCCGGACGGTCAGACCGTACAGCTCGGGTGTCTCGGCGTTCCAGGTGCGCACGTCCGGCACGGTGGCCGTCAGCCGCGCCTCGCCGAGGAAGTCGGAGACGCGGTCGTCCCCGGCGTTGGCCCGGTCGAACTCACGGTCCTGCGTGAGCAGGTGACCGTCCAGCTCGCCGCTGACGCACCACCCCGCGGGCAGCGCGCCGCCCGCGTCCCGCACCCGGCAGTCGACCCGCAGCTCCCCGTACCGGCCGGCGCGCACGGTCACGTCCGCGAGATGCAGCGGGTCCGTCGCGTACAGCAGCACCGAGCGCGTGACGCCGCCGTGCCACCACTGGTCCTGGTCCTCGATGTGCGAGGCGTCCGACCACTTCACCACGGTCAGCCGTACGACGGCCCGCGCGCCGGGGCGGACGACCCCCGTCAGGTCGAACTCGGCGGCCAGGTGCGAGTCCTTGGAGACGCCGACCGGCCGCCCGTCCACGTGCACCAGCAGCACGCTCTCGGCGGCCCCGACCTGGAGCGTGATCCGCCGGCCGGCCCACGCGGCGGGCACGTCCACCGTCCGCTCGTAGACACCCGTCGGATTGGCGGCGGGCGACTGCGGCGGGAATTCTGCATACGGCATACGGACGTTCGTGTACTGCGGAAGGTCGTCCGTACCCTGCATCGTCCAGACACCAGGGACGTACGACGACGACCACACGTCCGAGAGCGGCGCGTCCGGCGCCGGCAGCAGCTGGAAGCGCCAGTCGCCGTCCAGCTTCAGCGCCCCGGCGCGGCGGTCGACGGCGTTCATCGGCAACCGCCCCCAGGAGGTCACCTCGGGCGCTTCCCAGGGGCGGAGTGCCAGCAGCGGGTCCCTCAACGGATGGCCCCCTTGCCGAGGTCGCCGATGATCTGCTTCGCGCCGACCGCGAACACGATCAGCAGCGGGACCAGGGCGAGCAGCGCGCCGGTCATGACCATGCCGTAGTCGGTGGTGCCCTGGGTGCCGTTGAGCTGGGACAGCGCGACCTGGAGGGTGACGTTGTCCGGGTCGGTGAGGGCGATCAGGGGCCAGGCGTAGTCGTTCCACTGGCTCATGAAGGTGAAGATGCCGAGGAACGCCAGGCCCGGGCGGACCACCGGCAGCGCCACGTGCCAGTACTGGCGCAGGAAGCTCGCGCCGTCGATCCGGGAGGCGTCGAGGAGTTCGTCGTGGATCGCGCCCTTCATGTACTGGCGCATCCAGAAGATGCCGAACGCGTTGGCCGCCGCCGGGACGATCAGCGCGGTCATCGTGCCGATCCAGCCGATCCTCGCCATGATCACGAACTGGGGGATGGCCGCCAGCTGCGCCGGCACCATGAAGATCGCCATCATCAGCGCGAACAGCGCCCGGCGGCCGGGGAACTGGAACTTGGCGAAGACGAACGCCGCCAGCGAGTCGAAGAACAGCACCAGCACGGTCACCGAGACCGCGACCAGCAGCGAGTTGACCATCGACCCGAAGAAGTCGACGGTGTCGAAGAGATGACGGACGTTCTCCGGCAGGTGCGAGCCCGGCAGCAGCTTCGGCGGATAGGAGAAGATCTCGGTCGACGTGTGCGTCGACATGATCACGGCCCAGTAGAACGGGAAGGCCGACAGCAGCAGACCGACGACCAGGACCACGTGCAGGGCGATGCCCCGGCTCCGGTACCCCTTGATGGATGCCATGGTGAGCGGCCTTCCTATTCTTCGTCCCGGCGCCGCACCAGGCGCCAGTTGACGATCGAGAAGATGACGACGACGAGGAAGATGCCCCACGCCACGGCGGCGCCGTAGCCGAAGTCGTTGTTGTCGAAGGTCTGCTGGAAGAAGTAGAGGACCATGGTCCGGCCGGCGTGGTCGGGGCCGCCCGAGAACGTCGACTCGTTCGCCGTGGTCTGCAGCAGCACCTGGGGCTCGGCGAAGCTCTGCAGCCCGGTCACCGTCGAGACGACCAGCACGAACAGCAGCGTCGGCCGCAGCATGGGCAGCGTGATTCGGAAGAAGGTCTGCACGGGACCGGCGCCGTCCATGCGCGCCGCCTCGTACAGCTCGCCCGGGACCGTCTGGAGCCCGGCGAGGAAGATGATCGCGTTGTAGCCGGTCCACTGCCAGGTCATCAGCGTGGCGATGGCGGCCTTGATGCCCCACGGGGTGTTCAGCCACGCCACCTGGTCCAGCCCGACGGCCTGCAACAGGGCGTTCATCAGGCCGAAGTTGGTGGAGAAGATCGAACCGAAGATGATCGCGACCGCGACGATCGAGGTGACGTTCGGCAGGAAGTACGCGAAGCGGTAGACGTTCTTGAAGCGGACGGCCGAGTTGAGCATCACGGCCGTCACCATCGCCAGCGCGATCATCGGGAAGGTGGCCAGCGCCCAGATGACGATCGTGGTGCCGATCGAGCTCCAGAAGGCGCCGTCGGCCAGCAGATAGCGGTACTGCGACAGACCCGCCCACTCCATCGGGCCCAGACCGTCCCAGCGGTGGAAGGACAGGTAGAGCGAGAAACCGACGGGGATCAGGCCGAAGCAGAGGAAGAGGAGATAGAAGGGGGAGATCGCGGCGTACAGGCGCCAGTGGCTCAGGACGCCCTTCCCGGGGTGGACGGCCGGGGTCTCGGCCAGGACGGCCGGGGGCTGTTCGAGCAGGGGAGCGGTGGCCATCAGTGGCTCACCCCCAGGTGGTCCGCGATGCGCCGGCAGGTGCTCATGGCGTCCTTCCATGCCGTGTCCGGGTTCTTGCCGAGGACGCCGACGTTCTTGATCTCGTCCCGGATCGGCTGTCCGAGGGCGATGTCGAACGGGCTGTTGGAGGAGACCGGGATCTTCTCGGCGGCCGGTCCGAAGACGTCCATCGTGATCTGGCCGCCGAAGAACGGGTCCGGCTCGCGCAGCTTCTTCATCTCGTACGAGGCGGGCGTCGACGGGAACAGCCCGGCGTCGACGAAGCCCTGGGCCTGGTTGCCAGCGTTGAGCATCCAGGTGATGATCTCGAAGGCCCGCTCGGGTTCCCGGCACGCCCTGGTGATCGCGAGGAACGAGCCGCCGACGTTCGACGGGCCGCCGGGACAGCTCGCCACCCGCCACCTGCCCGCCGTCTTCGGCACGCCGAGCTTCAGGTCGCCGGCCGCCCAGGAGGCGTTGAGCGCGCTGGGCAGCAGCCCCCGCTCCATGGCCGAGTTGGCGTCGGGCGTGCCCGACACGATGTCCGACACGATCCCGCGCCGCTTGGCCTCCACGGCCCGGTCCCAGCAGGCGCGGACATGCTCACCGTCGCCGATGAAGTGCCGGTCCCTGTCCACGAACCGGGTGGTGCCCTGGCCGAGCGACATCTCGAAGACGCTGCCGACGTCGGTGAGCAGGAACGCCCCGGGAACACGCTTCTTCAGCCGCTCGCCCGCCGCGAAGAACGCCTCCCAGGTGTCCAGTTCCCGGGACACGTCGTCCGGCTCGTAGGGCAGGCCGGCCTTCTCGAAGACGGCGGTCTGGTAGTAGTGCACGACCGGGCCCACGTCGATGGGGAAGCCGACGAGGGTGCCGTCGTCGGCGATGCCCTGCTGCCACTTCCAGTCCAGGTACCGGCTCTTGTACTTCTCGGCGCCGAGCGTGCGCAGGTCCACGAACTGGTCGGCGTTCGGCAGGTAGGAGGCCATGTCCTCGCCCTTGAGCCCGGCGATGTCGGGGATGTGGGCGCGGCCGGTCATGGTGGTGAGCAGCTTGGACCGGTAGTAGCCGCCGATCTGCTGGGCCTTGAGGGTGACGTCCTTGCCGTAGCGGGCCTGGGCCTCCTTTACGACGGTGTCGCTCAGGCCGCCGCTCCAGTACCACAGGACCATGTTCCGGCCGGTCGAGCCGGTCGGAACGGCACAGCCGGACGCCAGGCCGCCGAGCGCCGTGGCGGCCGTACCGGCCAGGCCCGCGCGCAGCAGGCCTCTTCGTGAGAGCCGCACAGCTCCCACCGCCTTTCGGATCTGTTCGAGACGTCCCACAGGGGACGATTCAGGGTGGTGCAGGTGCGTGGGGGCAGTGCCGCGTAGAGGGCTGTGCTGCCGTGGGGGCGGTCGGCGCAGGGGCAGTGCCCCCGCTGGGGTCAGTACTGCCGTGCGGGCGGCGTGACGGGGGCGTGCCGCACGGGAGGGCCGGGGTCCTGAGGCAGCCGCTCCGCCAGGAAGCCGTACGTCCGCCGCAGCCCGGGGTCCGTCAGGGAGCGCCACCAGCGGTCGACGCCGTACCAGCCGGGGGCCGCCGGCGCGCCCCCGTGATGCTGTACGGACAACCCGGCGGCCAGGACCGCGAACCGCAGCCGTTGCTCCAGCGGCCAGCCGCCGAGCGAGGCCGCGACGAAGCTCGCGGCGAAGACGTCCCCGGCGCCCGTCGCGTCCAGGACGTCGACGTCGAGCGCCGGGACGTCGGCGTACTCGCCGGTCGTCTGGTCGACGGCGACGGCACCGTCCCCGCCCCGCGTGACCACGGCCACCGGCACCAGCTCGGAGAGCGTGCCGAGGGCCGCGACCGCGCTGTCGGTGCGGGTGTAGGCCATCGCCTCGGTCTCGTTCGGGAGGAAGGCGTGACACAGGGAGAGCTGGTCCAGCAGGCCGGTGGACCACTGCCGGGTGGGGTCCCAGCCGACGTCGGCGTAGATCCGCGTGCCGTTCGCGGCGGCCTTGGCGAGCCAGGCGCGCGGTTCGGCCTCGAGGTGGACGAGGGCCGTCAGCGCCTCGGGCGGGTCGCCCATCAGCGCGTCCTGCGAGTACGGCGGTTCCTGGCCGTGGGTGACCAGGGCCCGGTCGCTCCCGTGGGCGAGCGCGACGGTGACCGGGGTGTGCCAGCCGTCGGCGACGCGGGAGAGCGAGAGGTCGACGCCTTCCTGGCCGGCCAGGATCTCCTGGCAGTACGCACCGTAGAAGTCGTCGCCGAAGACCGTGGCCAGGGAGGTGCTCAGACCGAAGCGGGAGGCGGCGACGGCCAGGTTGGCGATGCCGCCCGGGCCGCAGCCCATACCGGCCGTCCAGATCTCCTCGCCGGGCGTCGGCTGCCCGCCCAGACCCGTGAGGACGAGGTCGTAGAAGAGCAGCCCGGTCAGCAGCACCTGAGGCTGGTCGGCGTCCACGCGCACATCCTCTCGTCGGGAGAGCTCGTCAAAACTCTTCATTTCGGTGACCGGAATCGTGCGCTGCTCGGTGAGATTGGTCAATACCCGAGCAGACCTGAGCATGGAAATGATTGAAGATGACGAGTAGTGTTCGCCGTGTGCTGGCAGAACGACGACACCAACTCATCCTGCGGGCCCTGCGCTCCGGCGGCCCCGCAGCCGTGACCGATCTCTCCGAGCAGCTGGGCGTGAGCCCCGCCACGGTCCGGCGTGACCTGGTCAAACTGGAGGAGGACGGCCTGCTGACGCGGGTGCACGGCGGCGCCGTGGTCGACGAGGGCGATCAGCCCTTCGACGAGGTCGCCGAGGTGCGGGTGGCGGAGAAGGACGCCATCGCCGCGCGCGCCGCCGCCATGGTCGCCGACGGCCAGTCGGTGCTCCTGGACATCGGCACCACCGCCTACCGCCTGGCCCGGCAGCTGCACGGCCGCCGGCTCACCGTGATCACCAGCAACCTGGTGGTCTACGAGGAGCTCGCCGACGACGAGGGCATCGAGCTGGTGCTGCTCGGCGGCATGGTCCGCCGCGAGTACCGCTCCCTGGTGGGCTTCCTCACCGAGGACAACCTGCGCCAGCTGCACGCCGACTGGCTCTTCCTCGGCACCAGCGGAGTGCGCCCGGGCGGGCAGGTGATGGACACGACCGTCGTCGAGGTCCCGGTGAAACGAGCCATGATCGACGCCGGTGACAAGGTCGTCCTGCTCGCCGACTCGGCGAAGTTCCCGGGTACGGGCATGGCGAAGGTCTGCGGTCCCGAGGACCTGGACGTGGTGGTGACCGACGCGCCGGTGAACCCGGCGACGCGGGCCTCCCTGGAGGAGGCCGGTGTCGACGTGGTGCTGGCAGGAAAGGCAGGGGCAGCGTGAAGCTGACGATTCTGGGCGGCGGCGGATTCCGGGTGCCACTCGTGTACGGGGCGCTGCTGGCGGACCGGGCCGAAGGCCGGGTCACCGACGTCGTTCTGCACGATCTGGACGACAGCCGACTGTATGCGGTCGCCCGTGTACTGCATGAGCAGGCGGCCGACGTGCCCGACGCCCCCCGGGTGACCGTCACCACCGACCTGGACGAGGCGCTGCGCGGCGCCGACTTCATCTTCTCCGCCATCCGCGTGGGAGGCCTGGAGGGCCGGGCGAACGACGAGCGGGTGGCGCTGGCCGAAGGGGTCCTCGGCCAGGAGACGGTCGGCGCGGGAGGCATCGCGTACGGCCTGCGGACCGTGCCGGTGGCGGTGGACATCGCCCGGCGGGTGGCCCGCCTCGCCCCCGACGCCTGGGTCATCAACTTCACCAACCCGGCGGGACTGGTCACCGAGGCCATGTCCCGTCACCTCGGCGACCGCGTCATCGGCATCTGTGACTCCCCGGTCGGCCTCGGCCGCCGGATCGCCCGCGTCCTCGGCGCGAACCCGCGGGAGGCGTGGATCGACTACGTCGGTCTCAACCACCTCGGCTGGGTCCGCGGCCTGCGCGTCGCCGGCCGGGACGAGCTCCCGCGCCTGCTCGCCGACCCCGAACTGCTCGGCTCCTTCGAGGAGGGCAAGCTCTTCGGCGTGGACTGGCTCCGGTCCCTCGGCGCGATCCCGAACGAGTACCTGCACTACTACTACTTCAACCGCGAGACCGTCCGCGCCTACCAGCAGGCCGAGAAGACCCGCGGCGCCTTCCTGGCCGACCAGCAGGCCCGCTTCTACGAGGAGATGCGCCGCCCCGGCGCCGCGGCCCTGACCGCCTGGGACCGCACCCGCGCCGAGCGGGAGGCCACGTACATGTCCGAGAACCGTCAGACGGCGGGCGCCGGCGAGCGCGACGCCGACGACCTGTCCGGCGGCTACGAGAAGGTGGCCCTCGCCCTGATGCGGGCCATCGCCCGCGACGAGCGCACCACCCTGATCCTCAACGTGCGCAACCAGGGCACCCTCTCGGTGCTCGACCCGGACGCCGTCATCGAGGTGCCCTGCCTGGTCGACGCCAACGGCGCCCACCCGGTCGCTGTCGCCCCGCTGCCGGACCACGCCACCGGCCTGGTCTGCGCGGTCAAGGCGGTCGAGCGCGAGGTGCTGGCCGCCGCCGAGTCCGGCTCGCGCGCGACGGCCGTGAAGGCCTTCGCGCTGCACCCGCTGGTCGACTCCGTGAACGTGGCCCGTCGGCTGGTCGACGGCTACACCGACGTCCATCCCGGCCTGGCGTACCTTGAGTAGGCGCTCTCGGTAAGCGCTTTCCCCCCTTCTGGCTTCCCCGGTTTCCTGGAGATCCTCATGCACGACGAACGCCGCCGGATCGAGGAGCGCGTCGAGCGCGTCCACACCCAGCGCATCAAGCCCGCGATCTACGCGGCCACCGTCCCCTTCGAGGTGGAGGCCTGGCAGGCGCCGGGTGAGCCGGTCCCCTTCGCCGAGGCCGCCGCCGCGGCCTACGAGCCCTTCGCGATGGACACCCCGTGGGGGCCGCCCTGGGGCACCACCTGGTTCCGGATGCGCGGACAGGTGCCCGCCGCGTGGGCCGGCCGGCGCGTCGAGGCGGTCATCGACCTCGGCTTCGTGGGCGACTGGCCGGGCAACCAGGCCGAGGCGCTGGTCCACCTGACCGACGGGACACCGCTGAAGGCGGTCAACCCGCTCAACCAGTACGTGCCGATCGCCAACCCGGCGACCGGCGGCGAGGTGATCGACTATCTCGTCGAGGCGGCGTCGAACCCCGACATCCTGGCGAACGGCTTCACGGCACCGACCCCGCTCGGCGATGTACTGACCGCAGGCGACCGTCCACTGTATACATTCCAGCGCGCCGACATCGCCGTGCTGGACGAGCAGGTCTGGCACCTCGACCTGGACCTCCAGGTGCTGCGCGAGCTCATGGTCCACCTCGGCGAGCACGAGCCGCGCCGCCACGAGATCATGCACGCCCTGGACCGGGCCATGGACGCCCTGGACCTGGACGACGTCTCCGGCAGCGCCCCGGCCGTCCGCGAGGTGCTCGCGCCGGTCCTGGCGCGGCCCGCCCACGCCAGCGCCCACACGATCTCCGGTGTCGGCCACGCGCACATCGACTCCGCCTGGCTGTGGCCGATCCGCGAGACCAAGCGCAAGACGTCCCGCACCTTCTCCAACGTGACATCGCTGGCCGACGAGTACGACGACTTCATCTTCGCCTGCTCGCAGGCCCAGCAGTACGAGTGGGTGCGCGACCACTACCCCCACGTGTGGGCCCGCATCCAGGACTCGGTGAGGAAGGGCCAGTGGGCGCCGGTCGGCGGCATGTGGGTGGAGGCCGACGGCAACCTGCCCGGCGGCGAGGCCATCGCCCGCCAGCTGATCCACGGCAAGCGCTTCTTCATCGAGCACTTCGGCGTCGAGACCAAGGGCGTCTGGCTGCCGGACTCCTTCGGCTACACCGCCGCCTACCCGCAGCTCGCCAAGCTCGCCGGCAACGAGTGGTTCCTGACCCAGAAGATCTCCTGGAACCAGACCAACAAGTTCCCGCACCACACCTTCTGGTGGGAGGGCATCGACGGCACCCGCATCTTCACCCATTTCCCGCCGGTCGACACCTACAACGCCCGCTTCAGCGGCGAGGAGATGGATCGCGCGGTCCGCAACTACCGGGAGAAGGGCGGCGGTTCGCGCTCCCTCGCCCCCTTCGGCTGGGGCGACGGCGGCGGTGGTCCCACCCGCGAGATCATGGAACGCGCGCGCCGGCTCGCGGACCTGGAGGGTTCGCCCAAGGTCGTGGTGGAACACCCCGACGACTTCTTCGCCAAGGCCCGCGAGGAGTACCCGGACGCCCCGGTCTGGAACGGCGAGCTCTACCTGGAGCTGCACCGCGCCACCTACACCTCCCAGGCCCGCACCAAGCAGGGCAACCGGCGCAGCGAACACAAGCTCCGCGAGGCCGAGTTGTGGGCGACGACGGCGGCGCTGCACGCGCCGGGCTACGCCTACCCGTACGAGAAGCTCGACCGCCTGTGGAAGACGGTCCTGCTGCACCAGTTCCACGACATCCTGCCGGGGTCGTCGATCGCCTGGGTGCACCGCGAGGCGGAGGCCGAATACGCCCGGGTCGCCGAGGAACTGGAGACGCTGACGGCTCAGGCGGTCGCCGCGCTGGGCGCCGGGGGCACCCGGGTGTTCAACACGAGCCCGTTCGACCGCGCCGAGGTGGTCCGTACGGCCGACGGCGCACCGGCGTACGTGGAGGTGCCCGCGAACGGCAGCGGGCCCCTGACCGGCGCCCAGCCCCCGCAGCCGGTGACGGCCGAGGGACGGGTCCTCGACAACGGGCTCATCCGCGTCGAGGTGGCCGAAGACGGCACATTGTCCTCTGTCTACGATCTGCGGTCGGACCGCGAAGTGCTCGCCGACAAGGGCAACCTGCTCCGCCTGCACACCGACCTGCCGAACTACTGGGACGCCTGGGACATCGACAAGCACTACAAGAACCGCTACACCGACCTGCTGGAAGCGGAGTCGGTGGCCGTCGTCGAATCGGACCCGCTCATCGGCGCGATCCGCGTCACGCGCTCCTTCGGCAAGGGCTCGACGATCACGCAGACCGTCACGGTCCGCGCGGGCAGCCCCCGCGTCGACTTCGAGACCGACATCGACTGGCACGAGGCCGAGAAGATCCTCAAGGCCGGCTTCCCGGTGGACGTCCGGGCCGCGCACTCCTCCGCGGAGATCCAGTTCGGGCACGTCCAGCGGCCCACCCACACCAACACCAGCTGGGAGGCGGCCCGTTTCGAGGTCTCCGGCCACCGCTGGGTGCACATCGCCGAGCCCGGCTACGGCGTCGCGGTCATCAACGACTCGACGTACGGCCACGACGTCACCCGCACGGTCCGCGAGGACGGCGGTACGACCACCTCGGTCCACCTCAGCCTGGTGCGCGCCCCGCGCATCCCGGACCCCGAGGCGGACCAGGGCCGGCACCGGTTCACGTACTCGCTGCTCCCCGGCGCGAGCATCGAGGACGCGGTCGCCGAGGGCTACTCCCTGAACCTGCCGCTGCGCGTGGCGGATGCGGCCGGGGCCCCCGAGCCGGTCGTCTCGGTGGACGGCGCGGGCGTGACCGTCGAGGCGGTCAAGCTCGCCGACGACGCGTCGGGCGACGTGGTCGTGCGGCTGTACGAGTCGCGTGGCGGCCGCGCCCGGGGCGTGCTGCGCACCGGATTCCCGCTCGCCGGTGCCCAGGTCACCGACCTGCTGGAGCGGCCGCTGGAGGACGCTGAAGCGGACGGCGACGGCGCGGTCGCGGTCTCGCTGCGTCCCTTCCAGATCCTGACGCTCCGCCTGCGGCGCGGCACCACCGGCCGATAGAGCCGGAACGGGGGCGGGGCGCGCCCGGCGTGCCCCGCCCCCTACCCAGGGGCTCAGGCTCGGGCGGACGGTTCCGCCGCCGAGCCGTCGTACACCGCCCCGCGCGCCTGTGACGTCGCGCGGCCGGCCGCGCCCCCGGCAGTCGTCAGTCGTCAGTCATCAGTCGGCGGATGGCCTACAGCGGCAGCACCTGGGTCGAAGCCCCGACGGAGTCGGTCTTCCTGCCGGCATCGGCCTCTCCGACGGAGCCGACCTCCCGCACGGAGCCGACCTCCCGCACGGCGTCCACCGGTGTCCGCTCCACCGCCGGCGGCAACGGTTCGGCGTCCTCCGTCCGCTGGTGCGGGATCGAGGCGGCCCGCAGCGGCCGCAGCCCCGACACCACCGTGTAGTCCTGGCCCAGGAACGGCGGAGTGATCTCCCCCGGGTCCTCGCCGAGCGCCAACTGCACCGCCGCCCAGGGGGCGTTGACCCCGCACAGCGACAGCTGGTGCAGCCCGCCCGCCGGACGCGTGTTGACGTCCATCAGCACCGGCGTCTCACCGAGCATCCGGAACTGGATGTTGGACAGGTAGTGCAGCCCGAAGCCCTCGGCGATCCGCCGGGCCGGCTCCAGCCACTGCTCGGCGAGCGTGAACCCGCGGCGGCGGCCGTTCTTGGTGCGGCCGATGGCCAGCCGGATCCGGTTGTCGGGCCCGGTGAGGCAGTCCACCGACACCTCCGGCTGCTCCAGCCGCGGCATGACCAGCCAGTCCACCGGCTCCTCGGCCTGCTTCAGCGCTTCCAGCACCAGGTCGAGCGGGACGTACGGACTCGGGAAACCGTTGAGCTGCGCGAGCGCGAAGGGGGTGCGCGTGATGACACGGAAGCCCACCCCGCCCGCACCGGACGCCGGCTTGAAGCACGCCTTGTGGCCGCCCGCCTCCAACTCCTCGACCGCGGACAGCAGTTCGTCGGCGGACCGCACCCGCCACCACGACGGCACCGGCACCCCGATCGCCTGGACGGCCTCGTAGGCGATCACCTTGTCGTGGAAGACGGCCACGGCCTGGGGCGGCGGCGCCAGCAGCGCCGTACCGGCCGCCTCGAACTCGGCGCGGTGCGCCACGATCGCCGACTGGTGCAGCCGGGGTACGAACACGTCGATGCCACGCCGTACGCACTGGTCCAGCGCGTACTCGACGTACGCGGCCGGGGACAGGCCCTCCGGCTCCAGGTCGGCGGTGTCGGCGGCGGCCAGCACGGGGGAGTCGGCGTCGCCGTGCGTCGCATGGATCTCGACGGCGCGGTCGCTGGGATTTCTCCGCAGCTGATCCATGAAGAACACGTTCTCCGCGTACGTGCGGTTGAGCCAGACGCGTACGCGAGAGACCATGCAGGCCGCCTTTCGTGGTTCACGGGCAGGGCGGAGCACGCCCGTGCCCGGGCAGGGTGGTGGGAGGTACACCGAACCGCCCCGTGCGAGGGACGTGCATGGCGGTGGGTGTTGGGGCGATCATACGGCTTCCGAGGGGCACCTCGTGCAACGCGCGTGTTACGGATTATCCGATCATGCTCACTTTGATCCCGGAACCCGGGGCGGAGCGTCGCCGCAGGCCCGCGGCGCGCGGCTAAGAGCCCCCGTCCGCACCCGAAGATCGGCCGACGCGATCCACCCTTGTCCTCGGGGCCGGGGATGTGGTCTCGTGGTCGCATTCGCGAGCTCGGAGGGGGCGAGAGGTGACGTCGACGGTCGGTGGTGCCGGACGGTTGCTGGCCGTCAGCGACCTGCACATCGGCTACGAGGAGAACCGCGCGCTGGTCGAACGGATGCGGCCGGAGACCGATGACGACTGGCTGCTCGTGGCCGGCGACGTCGCGGAGACCACGGCCGACATCCGCTGGGCCCTCAAGACGCTCGCGGGCCGCTTCCGCAAGGTCGTCTGGGCCCCCGGCAACCACGAACTGTGGACCCACCCCAAGGACACCGTCACGTTGCGCGGAGCCGCCCGCTACGACCACCTCGTCGACCTGTGCCGGGACCTCGGCGTGACGACCCCCGAGGACCCCTACCCCGTCTGGAACGGCCCCGGCGGCCCGGTCGCCGTGGCCCCGCTGTTCCTGCTGTACGACTACTCCTTCCTGCCGGCCGGCTGCTCGACCAAGGAGGAGGGACTGGCGTACGCGCACGGCACCGGGATCGTCTGCAACGACGAGTTCCTGCTGCACCCCGACCCCTACCCGACCCGCGAGGCCTGGTGCCGGGCCCGGGTCGCCGAGACCGAACGCCGGCTCGCCGCGATCCCCGGCCACCTGCCCACCGTCCTCGTCAACCACTACCCGCTGGACCGGCACCCGACGGACGTCCTGTGGCACCCGGAGTTCGCCATGTGGTGCGGCACCCGCCTCACCGCCGACTGGCACCGCAGGTTCCGCGTCGAGACGATGGTCTACGGCCATCTCCACATCCCCCGTACCACCTGGCACGAGGGTGTCCGCTTCGAGGAGGTGTCGGTGGGCTACCCGCGCGAGTGGCGCAAGCGCCCCGGGCCGCCGGGGCGGCTGCGCCGCATCGCGCCGAGGGAGGCCGCGGCCCGGTGATCGAGGAACTGCTGCCCGGACCGGTGGTGACCGTCGAGGCGTACGGCCACGACGTGTCCGAGGACACCCGCCTGTACCCGGAGGAGGAGGCCGTCGTGGCCCAGGCGGTCGGCAAGCGGCGGCGCGAGTTCGCCGCCGTACGCTCCTGCGCCCGCCGGGCCATGGAGAAACTCGGCGTGCCGCCGCAGCCCGTGCTGCCCGGGGAACGCGGCGCTCCCCGGTGGCCGGAAGGCCTGACCGGCAGCATGACCCACTGCGCGGGATACTGCGCCGCCGCGCTGGTCCGCGTCGGTGACCTCGCCTCCCTCGGCATCGACGCGGAACCCGACGGACCGCTCCCGGAGGGCGTCCTGGGCGCCGTCGCGCTGCCCGCGGAACAGCAGCGCCTGCTCCGGCTCACCCGGGATCACCCCGGGGCCCACTGGGACCGGCTCCTGTTCAGCGCCAAGGAGTCCGTCTACAAGGCGTGGTTCCCCCTCACCGGGCGGTGGCTCGACTTCTCCGAGGCCGACATCGAGATCCTCGTCGACCCCGGAGAGCGGCTGCACGGCACCTTCCGCGCCGAACTCCTCGTCCCCGGCCCGGTGGTGGGCGGCCGACGGCTCGGGCACTTCGACGGCCGCTGGACCGTCGGGCCCGGACTGGTGGCCACGTCCGTCACCGTGCCGCACGACTGACGTACGGCACGACGCGGCACGACGCGGCACGACGCGGCGCGGCGCGGGATGCGCGGGGCTACGGCTCCGGCGGGCACCAGCTGTGCAGCAGGCGGAAGAACTCCCCCTCGTTGCCCGCGAGTCCGGCCTCCGCCAGCGCCCGTTCCGCCTCGGCGAGCACGGCGGGCGGGACGACGGGTGGCCGGCCGGACCCGGGCGGGCCGGACTCCGCGTCGAACGCGGCACGGACGGTGTGCAGCAGCCGCAGATAGGCCTGGACGGCGGTGCGCTCGCGATCGGTCAGTACGGCGGTGTGCATCGGGCGGCTCTCCCCAGGTCGTGGTCGTCGGTCACGCCGGCGGCGCGTACGCCCCCGTACGGCGGCGCATGTCCAGCTTGCCGCCCACCACTGACAATCCGGTTCCGCCGCACGCCGGTTCGCCCGCTTAGCGGAGGCGAAACCTCGCCGAAACCCCCTGGGGGAATGCGGCTCTACGCTGGAACGAAGCGCTTTCGGCCGCTCTTTCGCGGCCCACCGGAACAGGAGGCGAGCACGTGGTCGACGCTCCCCGGCGGTGCCCGGCGCGCACCGTACGGCTGCGCTCGGTGAGCGAGGCGGAACTCCAGCTCCGGTACCGCGTGGTGCACGGATACCGCCGCGCGTTCCGGATGGCCGGCGAGGGCCCGCCCCTGGTGCTCATCCACGGCATCGGCGACTCCTCCGCCACCTGGGCCCGCCTGATCCCCGACCTCGCCCGCAGCCACACCGTCATCGCCCCCGACCTCCTCGGCCACGGCGCCTCCGACAAGCCGCGCGCCGACTACTCGGTGGCCGCCTACGCCAACGGCGTGCGCGATCTGCTCACCACGCTCGGCATCGAGTCCGCGACCCTTCTCGGCCACTCCCTGGGCGGCGGCGTGGCCATGCAGTTCGCCTACCAGTTCCCCGAACGCACCGAGCGGCTCGTCCTGGTCAGCGCGGGCGGAGTGGGCCGCGAGGTCAACCCCGTGCTGCGGCTGGTCTCGCTGCCCGGCGCCCACCTCATGCTGTCCGCGCTGCGACTTCCCGGTATGCGGCTCCAGGTCGGCCTCGCCGTGCGGATGATGAGGCTCCTCGACACCGATCTCGGCCAGGACGCCGCCGAGTTGCTCACCCTCGTGGACGCGCTGCCCGACGAGACCGCCCGCAACGCCTTCATCCGCACCCTGCGCGCCGTCGTCGACTGGCGCGGCCAGGTCGTCACGATGCTCGACCGCTGCTATCTCACCGAGGGGATGCCGACCATGCTGCTGTGGGGCGACCGGGACAGCGTGGTGCCCGTACGGCACGCGTCCGGCGCGCACGAGGCGATGCCGGGCAGCCGGCTGGAGATCTTCGAGGGCGCGGGCCACTTCCCGTTCCACAGCGACCCGGCCCGCTTCGTCTCCCTCGTCGAGGAGTTCACCGCCACCACGACCCCGGCGCACTGGAGCCGCGAGCACTGGCGCGACCTCCTGTGCGAGGGCCGCCCCGGCACCACCGCCGGCCATCCCGACAGCGCCCGCAACCGCGCGAAGGAACGCGACCGGCGGGAGGCGAGCGAGCGCAGCGCGACGTGAGACGGCTCGGTCACCAGGGCCCGGCTTCGGCCGGCTTCAGCCCTGCGGCCCCAGATAGCCCAGGGACGCCTCGATCCGGCCCGCCAGGTGATCGCGCGGGACCGGCCCCCGCAACGACGAACCCGCCAGCCAGGTACGGCACTTGCTCGCCAGCAGCAGGCCGAAGGTCTCGGCCTCCTTCTCGTCGGCCAGGTCGAAACGGTCGCGCGCGGCGACCTTCCGGACGGTCGCCCCGAGGTCCGCCTCGTCGTGCAGCAGACGGGCGGCGACCGCGGCCCCCTCGACGTGGTGACCGCAGTGCCCGGCCTTCATGTGCCACAGCTCGTGGCCGAGGATCACCAACTGATGGTCGGGAGCGGTGCGTTCCTCGATCACGACGAGGTCCTGGTCGGCCATGTCGAGCCACAGCCCGCTGGCGGTGCCGGGCGGGAAGGCGGCGGTCCGGAAGAGGACGGGACGGCCGCGGCGTCTGCTCATCGCGCCGCACAGCGCCCCGTACAGGTCGGCGGGGAGCGCCGGTGCGGGGAGGGACAGCTCTTCCACCAACTCGCCGCACAGGCGGCGCATGTCCTTGCCGATGCCCACAGTTCTCCCCCGGATCAGGACTCGGGCCGCTTGACGCTCTCCAGGAGCATGTCCAGCCACTCGGCGACCTTGTCCCGGTGCTGGTCGGTGGGCAACTGCGCGGCCCGCCAGGCGATCCCGCGGACACCGTGGTCCTGCAACAGCCGCTCCAGCGGGTCGCCGAGCGCCGCGGCCGCCTCCCGTTCGGCGAGCTTCTGCAGAAGCTCCTGCTCGGTGCGCTGGAGGGCCCCGGCGAGCGCCTCGGGGTCCTCGGCCGTGAGGAATCCGGCGTGCACCCGGAAGAAGCGCTGGATGGCGTCGCAGTGCTCCATCGTGGGACGCCGGTCGCCGTTGATGAGCGCCCCGGCCTGCTGCCGGGACATGCCCGCCCCGTCGGCGATCTCCTGCTGGGTGTACTTGCGCCCGTTGGGCTTGAGGCGGGTGCGCCGCAGCAGGTCCAGGCGCTGCAGGAACCGGGCCTGCACATCCGGTTCACCGGCGGGCCGGCCGCTCAGCAGGGCCTTGACCACGGGTTCCGGGACACCGGAGGCGACGGAGAGGCGGCCGGTGTCGAAGACCTCCGCGTGCGGTACGCCGAGCCGGTCGGCCAGTGCGGTGACACGGGCGACGACGGCCGACAGCACAGCCGACGCCGCGTCGCCGGGACCCTCGAAGCCAACCGACACCGACAGATCTCCTACGTCTCTCTCACTGGCTTCTCACAGGCGATTGCCGTGAACTTCCCGGAGAGTAGCGGGTTGTTCGAACTCACATCCAGGTCTCGCCACAACTGTGGCCAATTTCAGCCGTCAACCGGCACGAAATGCCACGATAGTTGACACCGCTCGCGTCGGCGAAGCAGGATCAAGGGCGCCGCGTGAAGGCCGCAGAGGCAAGAGGGGTGACCTCCCGATGGCATATCAGGCAGGTGGGCAGCGGTCCGTACCGAGGCCCGTCCCCGACAGTCTTGAGGCCCAGGCGTATCTCCAGGACTACGCCACCCTCCTGGAAGCGGTCTCCTTCCCGTCCGTCGTCCTCGACCACCGCTGGGACGTCGTGCTCGCCAACACCGCTTTCGCGTCACTTTTCCGTGGTGTGGGCCCGCATCCGACGGCCATGCCGGGCGAGAACTTCCTCCGGTTCGTCCTGTTCCACCCCGACGCGAGCACGGTCCTCGCCGACCACGAGGCGCGCTGGTGCCTGCCGATGCTGGCGCACTTCGCCGCCGCCCTGGAGCGGCACGCCCACGACCACGCGCTGCTGGCCCTCCGGCGGGACATCGCCCAGGACCCGATCATGGAGGCCGCCTACCGGCAGGGCCTGCCGCACTGGATCCGCGCGGTCGGTGAGCGGGCTGTCGAGCACGACGGCGCGGTCCGCCCCCTGGTGCACCCCGACCCGCGCTGGGGCGCGACCGACTGCCGGGTCGTCGACGAGACCCCGCGGAGTCTGCGGGACATGGGCTACACCCGCCTGACGCTGGTCCTGCGCCCCGCGCGCCGCCCGGCATCCACGGCACGACGGACGGTGCGTCTGCGTCGTACGGCGGGTCACCTCAGCGTGGTGCCCGCCCCCGAGGCCTGACAGGCACCGTCGGCGTTCAGGTCGCCGACGGCGCCTTGTCAGCTCGTCCCGCTGTCCTGGTCCCTGACCTGGCCCCGCCCCCACCGGTCCCCTCGTCCCTCCCGCACCCGGCCGCGCCCTCGTCGAGATCCCGACCGTGGTGGACCTGGCCACGACCGCCGACCCGGTCTCGCTGGAGGCGCTGCGGCCGGCCGCCCGGGAGATCGTGCAGGCCGCCGTGGCCGGCGACCTCATCGCGTACGTCGAGGCCGACACCCGCTTCCACCTGGGGCTGCTCGCGCTGGCCGGCAACGCCCACCTCGTCGAGGTCGTCGGCGGCCTCCGCAAGCGCTCCCGCCTCTACGGCCTCACCGCCCTGCTGGAGACGGGCCGGCTGCTGGCCTCCGCCGAGGAACACCTCGAACTCCTCGACGCGCTGCTGGCCCGGGACGGCACCGCGGTTCGCGAGGTGATGACCCGGCACCTCGGTCACGTGCGCGGCCTGTGGGCAGCCCGGTAGAGGCAGGCGGGCCTCCTCGTCTTTACGCAAGCTGCTTGCGTTTCTTGCGCTATTCTTGCGCACATGACGCGACGACTTGCTGAGGTGGCGAAGAAGGTCGGGGTCAGCGAGGCCACGGTCAGCCGGGTGCTCAACGGCAAGCCCGGCGTCTCCGAGGCCACCCGGCAGTCGGTGCTGTCCGCCCTGGACGTCCTCGGCTACGAACGGCCCACGCAGCTGCGCGGGGAACGCGCCCGGCTGGTGGGCCTCGTGCTGCCCGAGTTGCAGAACCCGATCTTCCCGGCGTTCGCCGAGGTCATCGGCGGCGCCCTGGCCCAGCTCGGGCTGACGCCGGTGCTGTGCACGCAGACCAGGGGCGGGGTCTCCGAGGCCGACTACGTACGGCTGCTGCTGCAGCAGCAGGTCTCCGGAGTCGTCTTCGCCGGCGGCCTGTACGCGCAGGCCGACGCGCCGCACGACCACTACCGGCTGCTCGCCGACCGCAAGATCCCGGTCGTCCTGGTCAACGCCGCCATCGAACGTCTCGGCTTCCCGGGCGTGTCCTGCGACGACGCCGTCGCCGTGGAGCAGGCCTGGCGGCATCTGGCCTCGCTGGGGCACGAGCGGATCGGGCTGGTACTGGGCCCCGAGGACCACGTGCCGTCCGCCCGCAAACTGGCCGCCGCCCGGACGCTCGCCGAGGACCTCCCAGGCGCGCACGTCGCCCGCGCCATGTTCTCGATCGAGGGCGGACACGCGGCGGCGTCCCGGCTCATCGACCAGGGGGTCACCGGCATCATCTGCGCCAGCGACCCGCTCGCGCTGGGCGCGATCAGGGCCGCCCGGCGCAAGGGGTACGACGTCCCCTCGCGGGTGTCGGTCGTCGGCTACGACGACTCCGCGTTCATGAACTGCACGGAACCGCCCCTGACCACCGTCCGTCAGCCCATCGAAGCCATGGGCAGGGCGGCCGTCGAGATGCTGAACTCCCAGATCAACGGCGCTTCCGTGGCGCCCGAGGAGCTGCTCTTCGAGCCGGAGCTGGTGGTACGGGGCTCCACCGCGCAAGCCCCGCGCGACTGACAGCCGACCGATGGTCGATTAATTGCAATCTCTGCGCGACATCTTGCGGACCCCTGTTGCCGGTGCTTGAGTGTGCGGCGCCCACCGCTCCTGCCCAGAGGGGTCCACCCATGAGAAGCACCGGGTTCCGCCGTACGTTCGTCACGCTCAGCGTCTGTTGCCTCGCCCTCACCGCCTGCGGGGCGGACGACGACCCCGCGGACGGGAAGACCCGCATCACGGTCAACTGCATGCCGCCCAAGAGCGCCAAGGCCGACCGCGCGTTCTTCGAGGAGGACATCGCCGCTTTCGAGAAGCGGAACCCGGACATCGACGTCGTCCCGCACGACGCCTTCCCCTGCCAGGACCCGAAGACGTTCGACGCCAAACTCGCCGGCGGGCAGATGGAGGACGTCTTCTACACGTACTTCACGGACGCCCGGCACGTCGTCGACATCGGCCAGGCCGCCGATCTGACGCCGTACGTCAAGGAGCTGAAGAGCTACAGCAGCATCCAGAAGCAGCTGCGGGACGTGTACACGGTCGACGGCAAGGTCTACGGCATACCGCGTACCGGATACTCCATGGGGTTGATCTACAACCGCACACTGTTCGAGCGGGCCGGCCTCGACCCCGACCGGCCCCCGGCCACCTGGCCCGAGGTCCGGGCCGCCGCCAAGAAGATCGCCGCACTCGGCGAAGGCACCGTCGGCTACGCCGACTACAGCGCCCAGAACCAGGGCGGCTGGCACTTCACCGCCGAGCTCTACTCGCAGGGCGGCGACGTCGTCAGCCCCGACGGCGAGAAGGCCACCGTGGACACCCCCGAGGGCCGCGCGGTCCTGCGGAACCTGCACGACATGCGCTGGACCGACGACTCCATGGGCAGCAAGCAACTCCTGGTCATCAACGACGCCCAGCAGATGATGGGGTCCGGCAAGCTCGGCATGTACCTCGCCGCCCCCGACAACATCCCCATCCTGGTCAAGGAGAAGGGCGGCGACTACGAGGATCTCGCGCTCGCCCCGATGCCCGGCGGACAGGGCACGCTCATCGGCGGCGACGGCTACATGGTCGGCAAGAAGGCGAGCCCCGACCAGATCCGGGCCGGCCTCAAGTGGCTCGACCACATGTTCCTCACCCCCGGCGACGGCTTCCTCGGCGACTACGCGCGCGCCAAGAAGCACGACGCCCCCGTGGGCCTGCCCGAGCCGCGCCTGTTCACCGGCGCCGCGGACGCCAAGGACCAGCAGGTCAAGAACGCCCACGCCAACGTGCCCGTGGAGAACTACCAGGCCTTCCTCGACGGCAACCAGAGCCTCGACATGAAGATCGAGCCGCCGCACGCGCAGCAGATCTACTCCGTCCTCGACGGGGTCGTCTCCGCCGTCCTCACCAAGAAGGACGCCGACATCGACCGGCTCCTCAAGGACGCCTCCGGCAAGATCGACAGCATCCTGGCCCGGAGCTGACCCGATGACCAGGACGGTTGCGCGGCGAGAGGCCGGGACGGTCGCCGTACGCCCGGTCAAGGCGCCGCCCCCGGCACGGGAGGCGAGGCGGCGCCGCCTCGCCGACCAGGCCCGCGCCTACGCCTTTCTCCTCGGCGGGCTCGTCTGCTTCGCCCTGTTCTCCTGGTACCCGGCGATCCGCGCGGTCGTGATCGCCTTCCAGACGTACACGCCCGGCTCCGACCCCGAATGGGTCGGCACCGCCAACTTCACCCGCGTGTGGCACGACCCCGAGTTCGCCGCCGCCTGGCGCAACACGCTCACCTTCACCCTGCTCGCCCTGCTGATCGGGTTCGCCGTCCCGTTCGTGATGGCCCTGGTCCTCAACGAACTCCGGCACGCCAGAGCCTTCTTCAGGGTCGTGGTCTACCTGCCGGTGATGATCCCGCCGGTGGTCAGCGCCCTGCTGTGGAAGTGGTTCTACGACCCGGGCGCCGGCCTCGCCAACGAGGCACTGCGCTTCGCCCACCTGCCCACCAGCAACTGGTCCAACGGCGCCGACACCGCGCTGGTCTCCCTCGTGGCCGTCGCGACCTGGGCCAACATGGGCGGCACCGTGCTGATCTACCTGGCCGCCCTCCAGTCGGTCCCCGGCGAGCTGTACGAGGCGGCCGAACTGGACGGCGCCTCGCTCCTCCAGCGCGTGAGGCACGTGACGATCCCGCAGACCCGGTTCGTCATCCTCATGCTGATGCTGCTTCAGATCATCGCGACGATGCAGGTCTTCACCGAACCGTTCGTGATCACGGGCGGCGGCCCGGAGAACGCCACGGTCACCGTCCTGTACCTGATCTACAAGTACGCCTTCCTCTACAACGACTTCGGCGGCGCCTGCGCCCTGAGCGTCATGCTCCTGGTGCTGCTCGGCGCCTTCTCCGCCGTGTACCTGCGACTGACCCGCTCCCGAGGCGAGGACACATGACCACCCGCACCCTCGTCTCCCCGGCGACCCTGGCCCGCCCGCGCGGCCGGGCCGTCTACTGGAGCGTCTTCACCGGCACCGTCCTGCTGTTCACGCTCGCCTTCCTGTTCCCCGTCTACTGGATGGTGAGCGGCGCGGTGAAGTCGCCGGACGAGATCGCGCGGACCCCGCCCACCCTGGTCCCCGAGCGGTGGCACCTCGACGGCTACGGCGACGCCTGGGAGCTGATGCGGCTGCCGACGCACCTGTGGAACACGGTGGTCCAGGCGTCCGGCGCCTGGCTGTTCCAGCTGGTGTTCTGCACGGCCGCCGCCTACGCCCTGTCCCGGCTGCGGCCCGCCTTCGGCAGGCTGGTCCTCGGCGGCATCCTGGCCACCCTCATGGTTCCGGCCCAGGCGCTGGTCGTGCCGAAGTACCTCACCGTGGCCGACCTGCCCCTGATCCATGTCAGCCTGCTCAACGACCCGCTCGCCATCTGGCTGCCGGCCGTCGCCAACGCCTTCAACCTGTACCTGCTGAAGCGGTTCTTCGACCAGATCCCGCGCGATGTCCTGGAGGCCGCCGAGATCGACGGGGCCGGGACGCTGCGCGTCCTGTGGTCGATCGTGCTGCCGATGTCCCGGCCCGTCCTCGGCGTGGTGTCGATCTTCGCCCTGGTCGCCGTGTGGCAGGACTTCCTCTGGCCGCTGATGGTCTTCTCCGACACCGAGAAGCAGCCCATCAGCGTGGCACTCGTCCAGCTGTCGCAGAACATCCAACTGACCGTGCTCATCGCCGCGATGGTGATCGCCAGCATCCCCATGGTCGCGATGTTCCTGATCTTCCAGCGGCACATCATCGCCGGGATCAGCGCGGGCAGCACGAAGGGCTGACGCCCTTCCTCCGAGAGATCCGAGAGATCCGAGAGATCCGAGAGAAAGGCACGCACCGTGGGACAGCCCGCCCCTGCCCGTTCGGACTGGTGGCGCTCCGCCGTCATCTACCAGGTGTACGTCCGCAGCTTCGCGGACGGCGACGGCGACGGCACCGGCGACCTCGCGGGCGTCCGCGCCCGGCTGCCGTATCTGGCCGGACTCGGCGTGGACGCCCTGTGGTTCAGCCCCTGGTACCTCTCCCCGATGAAGGACGGCGGCTACGACGTCGCCGACTACCGGGTGATCGACCCGGTCTTCGGCACGCTCGCCGAGGCGGAGAAACTCATCGCCGAGGCGCGTGAACTGGGCATCCGCACCATCGTCGACATCGTCCCCAACCACGTCTCCGACCAGCACGTCTGGTTCCGCGCGGCGCTCGCCCAAGGAGCCGAGCGGGCCTTGTTCCACTTCCGTCCCGGACGCGGCGAGCACGGTGAACTCCCGCCCAACGACTGGCGTTCGGAGTTCGGCGGACCGGCCTGGACCCGCGTCGACGACGGCGACTGGTACCTCCACCTGTTCGCTCCCGGGCAGCCCGACCTCAACTGGGCGCACCCCGCCGTCCGCCGGGAACACGAGGACATCCTGCGCTTCTGGTTCGAGCGGGGGGTGGCGGGCGTCCGCATCGACTCAGCCGCCCTGCTGGCCAAGGACCCCCGCCTGCCGGACCTCGCCGAGGGCCGCGACCCGCACCCCTACGTCGACCGCGACGAACTCCACGAGATCTACCGGGCCTGGCGGGCGATCGCGGACGAGTACGACGGCGTCTTCGTCGGTGAGGTCTGGCTCCCCGACACCGAACGCTTCGTCCGCTACCTGCGCCCCGACGAACTGCACACCGCCTTCAACTTCTCCTTCATGACCTGCCCCTGGGACGCCGGGCGGCTGCGCACCGCGATCGACGAGACCCTCGCCGAGCACGCCCCCGTCGGCGCTCCGGCGACCTGGGTGCTGTGCAACCACGACGTCACCCGCACGGTCACCCGCTACGGCCGCGCCGACACCGGCTTCGACTTCGCCGCCAAGGCCTTCGGCACCCCGACCGACCTCGCCCTCGGCACCCGGCGGGCCCGGGCCGCCGCCCTGCTGTCGCTGGCGCTGCCGGGAGCGGTCTACGTCTACCAAGGGGAGGAGCTCGCACTGCCCGAGGCCGGCATCCCGCGCGACCGCATCGAGGATCCGATGCATCTGCGCTCCGGGGGCACCGACCCGGGGCGGGACGGCTGCCGGGTGCCGTTGCCGTGGGCGGCCGACGAGCCGTACGCGGGATTCGGCTCACACGAGGAGCCGTGGCTGCCGCAGCCGGTCGACTGGATGTCGTATGCGGTCGACCGTCAGCGCGACGATCCCTCCTCGATGCTCTCCCTCTACCGCGAGGCGATCGGGCTCCGGCCCGTGTTCGGTGACGGGCCCCTCGTCTGGCAGCCCGCCCCGGACGGTGTCCTGGCCTTCACCAGGGCGGCCGGGACCGCCTGCGCGGTGAACCTCGCCGACACGCCTGCCGAACTGCCCGCACACAGCCGACTCCTGCTAGCCAGCGGCCCGTTGGACGCCACGGGCCGGCTGCCGAAGGACACCGCGGTCTGGCTGCGCACCTGACGCGCGCGGCCGGACCGGGTGACCGCCCACCCCGCTGTCCCCGCACCCCCACACGAAGGGATCAGCCCATGCACGGAAACAGAGCTGCCAGGGGCATGCCAGCAGCGATGGTCGTCGCCCTCGCCGCCGGTCTGCTCACCGCCACGGCCCCCGCCGCTCAGGCGGCCGCGGGCGCCACCCTGCCCTTCACCTCGGTCGAGGCCGAGTCCGCGACCACCACCGGCACGAAGATCGGCCCCGACTTCACCCAGGGCACCCTCGCCTCGGAGGCGTCGGGACGCCAGGCCGTACGGCTCACCTCGGGCCGGCGGGTGGAGTTCACCGTGCCCCGCGCGGCCAACGCTGTGAACGTCGCCCACAGCGTTCCGGACGGCCAGTCCGGCACGCTCGACGTGTACGTCAACGGCACCAGGATCGCGCAGACCCTGACCGTCACCTCCAAGTACTCCCACGTCGACACGTCCTGGATCGCCGGATCCAGGACCCACCACTTCTACGACAACGCCCGGCTGCTGCTGGGCCGGAACGTCCAGGCGGGCGACAAGGTCGCCTTCCAGTCGACCGGCACCGAGGTCACCGTCGACGTCGCCGACTTCGAGCAGGTCGCGAACGCCGCCACCCAGCCCGCCGGCTCCGTGTCGGTCACCTCCAGGGGCGCCGACCCGAGCGGCGCGGGCGACTCCACCCAGGCCTTCCGCCACGCGATAGCGGCCGCCCAGGGGGGAGTGGTGTGGATCCCACCGGGCGAGTACCGGCTGACGTCCTCGCTGAGCGGCGTGCAGAACGTCACCCTCCAGGGCGCCGGCAACTGGCACTCCGTCGTGTGTGCCTCCCGCTTCATCGACCAGACCTCCTCCTCCGGCGGCGTCCACATCAGGGACTTCGCGGTGATCGGCGAGGTCACCGAACGCGTCGACTCCAGCCCGGACAACTTCGTCAACGGCTCCCTCGGCCCGAACAGTTCCGTCTCCGGGATGTGGCTCCAGCACCTGAAGGTCGGCCTGTGGCTGACCGGCACCAACGACAACCTGGTCGTCGAGAACAGCCGCTTCCTCGACATGACCGCCGACGGCCTCAACCTCAACGGCAACGCGCGCGGGGTCCGCGTCCGCAACAACTTCCTGCGCAACCAGGGCGACGACGCGCTCGCCATGTGGTCGCTGTACGCGCCGAACACGAACAGCAGCTTCGAGAACAACACCATCACCCAGCCGAACCTGGCCAACGGCATCGCGATCTACGGCGGCACCGACATCACCGTCAGGAACAACCTGGTCTCCGACACCAACGCCCTCGGCAGCGGCATCGCGATCTCCAACCAGAAGTTCCTCGACCCGTTCCACCCGCTGGCCGGCACCATCACCGTCGACGGCAACACCCTCGTGCGCACCGGGGCGATGAACCCCAACTGGAACCACCCGATGGGTGCTCTGCGCGTCGACTCCTACGACAGCGCGGTCAACGCGACCGTGAACGTGAGCAACACGGTCGTCACCGACAGCCCCTACAGCGCGTTCGAGTTCGTGTCGGGCAGCGGTCGCGGCCATCGCGTCGACAACGTCCACATCAGCGATGCCACCGTGCGCAACACCGGCACGGTCGTCGTGCAGGCGGAGACACCGGGGACGGTCGGGTTCAGCGACGTCACGGCCACCGGGGTCGGCGCGGCCGGCGTCTACAACTGCCCCTACCCGGCCGGCTCCGGCACCTTCACCCTCACCGACGGCGGCGGCAACTCCGGTTGGGACACCACCTGGGCGGACTGCTCGACCTGGCCGCAGCCCGGCCAGGGCAACCCCGACCCGGACCCGGACCGCAACCTCGTCCGGGGCCGCCCGGCCACGGCGACCGGCTCGCAGGACGTCTACACGCCCGGCAAGGCCGCCGACGGGGACGCGGCCAGCTACTGGGAGTCCGCCAACCACGCCTTCCCGCAGTCCTGGACGGTCGACCTCGGGGCGAGCGAGCAGGTGCGCCGCCTGGTGCTGAAGCTGCCGCCGTCATCCGCGTGGGGCGCGCGCACCCAGACCCTCTCGGTCCAGGGCAGCACCGACGGCACGGCGTACTCCACGGTCGTCGCCGCGCAGGGGTACCGCTTCGACCGGGCGACCGGCAACACCGTCACCGTCGCCCTGCCGAGCGGGACGAACCTGCGGCACCTGCGGCTGAGCGCCACCGCGAACACCGGCTGGCCCGCGGCCCAGCTCAGTGAGGTGGAGGCGTACCAGACTTCGTGACCGGCACCGGGGCTCCGCGCTTCGCCGCCTGGATCTGCTCGTAGACATGGGTCCGCAGTTCGGCGAAGCGCGGGGCCACCCGGGTGTGCAACTGGTCGCGCTCGTCCGGCAGATCGACCTTGAGCTGCTCCTGCACGACGGTGGGGGAGGCGGACAGCACGACCACCCGCTCGCCGAGGTAGACGGCCTCGTCGATGTCGTGGGTGACGAACAGGATCGTGATGCCGCGCTCCCGCCACAGCCGCCGCACCAGGTCCTCCAGGTCGGCGCGGGTCTGGGCGTCCACCGCCGCGAACGGCTCGTCCATCAGCAGCACCCGGGGTTCGTAGGCGAGCGCGCGGGCGATGGCGACCCGCTGCTGCATGCCGCCCGACAGCTGCCAGGGATACGCCCCGGCGGCGTCCGCGAGATCCACCGAGTGCAGCGCGTCCGCGACCAGCTCACGTCGCCGCGCCTTGCTCAGGTCCTTCTGCTTCAGGGGGAGTTCGACGTTCTCGCCGACCCGCATCCACGGGAACAGGCTGCGGCCGTACTCCTGGAAGACGAAGGCCATCCCGGGCGGCGGACCGGTCACCTTCCGGCCCTCCAGGAGCACGTCGCCCGCCGTCGGCGCGAGCAGTCCGCCCATGCACTTCAGCAGGGTCGTCTTGCCGCAGCCCGACGGGCCCACCAGACAGACGAGTTCACCCGCGGCGACGGTGAAGGTGAGGTCGCGCACCGCCTCCACCCGCCGCCCGGACCCCTCGTAGACCTTCTTCAGGCCGCGTACGTCGAGCATGCTCTGCCCTTTCTCGGACGTCACCGGGACCGCCGGGTGGAGGCGCGCAGACCGTGGTACCAGCCGAGCGCCCGCCGCTCGGCCAGCTGGAACAGCACCGACAGCAGGAAGCCCAGCAGGCCCAGCACCAGGATCCCGGTCCACATGTCGGGGATCGCGAAACCGCGCTGGAACTGGACGACGGTGAATCCGAGACCGCTGCTGGCGGCGAACATCTCGCTGATGACCATGAGGATGATGCCGACGGACAGGGCCTGGCGCAGCCCCGCGAAGATCTGCGGGCTCGCCGAGCGCAGCACCACGTGCCGCAGGCGCGCGGCGCCCGTGATGCCGTACGAACGGGCGGTCTCCGCCATCACGGAGTCCACCGCCCGCACGCCCTCGACGGTGTTGAGCAGGACCGGCCACACGCAGCCGCTCGCGATCACGAGGATCTTCATCGTGTCGCCGATGCCCGCGAACAGCATGATGACCGGGATCAGGACGGGCGGCGGCACCGCCCGCAGGAACTCCAGGACCGGTTCGCACACCGCCCGCACCCGCCGGAAGGAGCCGATGACCGTGCCGAGGGCGACGCCCGCCACGGCCGCCGTCGTGTAACCGGCCGTGAGCCTGAGCACGCTGGGCAGCGCGTCCGTGCGCAGCCGCTCGCCCGTCCAGACGTCCGGGAAGGCGGCCAGGATGGTCCCGAGCGGAGGCCAGTACACGTCCGTGCTGTCGTCGGACGCCAGCCACCACACGGTGAACAGGACCGCGGGCAGCGCCAGGACGAACACCACACGCAGCAGGAAGCGCCTCACACCGCCACCTCCCCGCGCACCGACTGGTGCCAGGCCAGCGCCCGCCGCTCCACCGACCGCGCGCCCACGTTGATCAGCAGGCCCAGCAGTCCGGTCACCACGATCAACGCGTACATGTCCGGGACCGCCTGCGAGTTCTGCGCCACGGCGATCCGGGCGCCCAACCCGGGCGCGCCGATGACGAGTTCGGTGGTGATGGTGAGGATCAGGGCGACGGCCGCCGCCAGCCGCACCCCCGTCATCACATAGGGGAGCGCGGTCGGCCACAGCACGTACCGGATCCGCGCCCAGGTGCCCAGACCGTACGAGCGTGCCGTCTCCTCGGCGACCGGGTCGATGTCCTGCACGCCGTACAGCGTCTGGATCAGCACCTGCCAGAACGAGGCGTACACCACCAGCAGCAGGACCGAGCGCAGTTCCGTCCCGTACAGCAGGACCGCCAGCGGTATCAGCGCGACCGACGGGATCGGGCGCAGGAACTCGATGGTGGAGGCGGTCGCCTCCCGCAGATACGGCACGACCGAGAGGACGAGGCCCACGACGATCCCCGCGCACGCCGCGACCGCCAGCCCCACCGCCCAGCCGGTGAGGGTGTCGCCGAGCGCCGTCCAGAACGTGCCGTCGGCGAGTTCGCCGGCGAAGGCGTCGGCGATGCGGCTGGTGGGCGGGAAGTACGCCTCCTTGACCAGGCCGAGCCGCGGCACCGCCTCGCCCAGGGCGAGGAAGAGAACGAGTCCGGCCGTACCGAGTGCGATGTCCAGACCCTTCACGGCAGCAGCTTGTCCAGGTCGGGCTCCGCCTTGAACAGGCCGTCGTCCTGGCCCAGTCGGCGCAGCGTCTCGATGGAGGCGCGGTTCGCCTCGGCCGGCCACTTCGGCAGCGTCACCTGCTCCAGCACCGGGGCCGGGATCTTCGTGTACGTCGTGACGATCGCGCGGACCTCGTCCGGGTGGGCGTCGGCGTACGCGAGGGACTCCGCGGTGGCCGCCTCGAACTTCCGCACCACCTCCGGGTTCTGCTGCGCGTACCGCGTGGAGGTGAAGTACATGGCGACGGTGAGGTCCGGGGCGACGTCGACCAGGGGCGAGGCGATCTCCACGCCGCCCTGGCTCCTGACGGTGGCGCTGGCCGGCTCGACCACGCTCACGGCGTCGATCTGGCCCTGGTCGAGGGCGGCGGGCATCTGGTCGAAGGCGAGCTCGACGAACGTGACCTTGTCGGGGTCGCCGCCCGCCTCGCGCACGGCCTCGCGCACCGCGGTCTCGTTGATGTTCTTGAGGGTGTTGATGGCGACCTTCTTGCCCTCCAGCTGCTTCGCCGAGGTGATGGCGCTGCCCTTCTTCACCATCAGGGCGTTGAAGTCCTTGCCCTGCACGCCCGTCGAGGCGATGCCGTTGACCACGGCCTTGACGGGCACGTTGTTGGACTGGGCGATCATCAGCGACGTCACGTTGCTGAAGCCGAACTGGAACTGGCCGCTGACGACACCCGGCACGATGGCCGCGCCGCCCTGCGCGGTGGTGACGGTCAGTTTCAGGCCGTGTTTCTCGTAGAAGCCCTTCTTCTGCCCGAGGTAGACGGGCGCCACGTCCACGATGGGGATGAGCCCCAGCTTGACGGTGGTGGTGCCGCCGGACGACGCGGCCTTGCCCGGCGTACCGGAGTCATCGGACGAGCCACAGGCCGCCGTGGCGAGAAGGAAGGTGCCGGCCGCGAGACCGGCGAACAGACGACGCATGGCTCCTCCTGTGCAGACTACGGTGTTCCGACAGGTTGTGCGCACACCGCACACTAGTGCTCGGCCGGGGTGGAGGGAATGGAGAGACGGCCGTCCGGCACGGTCAATGGGCAAGGATGGCAAGGCCGTTGACAGTCAGGAGGGCGTCATGCCCGAACCGGTCCGCGCACCGCACTTCGTGAGGTCCTTCGAACGGGGCCTCGCCGTCATCCGCTCCTTCGACGCCGAGAACCCGGCGCGCACGCTCAGCGAGGTGGCCCGCGCCTGCGATCTGACCCGCGCCGCCGCCCGCCGGCTGCTGCTCACCCTCGCGGATCTCGGATACGTCCACTGCGACGGCCGGCACTTCCGGCTCACCCCGCGGGTCCTGGAGCTCGGGTACGCCTACCTCGCGGGCCTGACGCTGCCGCAGCTCGCCGAGCCGCACCTGGAGCAACTCGTCGCGGAGATACGGGAGTCGTCGTCGCTGTGCGTGCTGGACGGCGACGACGTCGTGTACGTCGCCCGGGTGCCGACCCGCCGCATCATGTCGGCGACGATCACCGTGGGCACCCGCTTCCCGGCGCACGTGACCTCCGTGGGCCGGGTGATCCTCGCGGACCTGCCGGAGGAGGAGATCGACGCCCGTCTCGCCCGCGCCGACCTGCGCCCCCTGACCGCGCGCACGGTCGTCACGCCGGACGCGCTGCGGGCCGAACTGCGCCGGGTGCGGCGGCAGGGGTACGCGCTCGTCGACCAGGAACTGGAGGAGGGGCTCCGGTCGGTGGCCGCCCCGGTGCGCGACCGGGACGGACAGGTGGTGGCCGGCGTGAACATCGCCGTGCACGCCGGCCGTACCTCCGTGGCCTCGGTCCGCGGCGACCTGCTGCCGCACCTGCTCACCGCGGTGGCCCGGATCGAGGCCGACCTGCGGATCACAGGTCCAGCACGAGCCGCTTCCCCCGGCACCGGGACACACAGATGAGCATCGTCTCGCCGGCCTCGCGTTCCTCGTCGCTGAGCACCGAGTCCCGGTGGTCCGGAGTGCCGTCCAGGACGTCCGTCTCGCAGGTGCCGCAGGTCCCCTCGGTGCAGGAGAACAGCACCTCGACACCGGCGGCGCGCACGGTGTCGAGCACCGACACGTCCGCGGGGACGGTCAGCGTACGGCCGCTGCGGGCCAGCTCGACCTCGAATTCCGCGTCCGCGCCCGCCCGTTGCACCTTCGGCTGGAAGCGCTCGACGTGCAGCGCCCCGGCCGGGCACCGCTCCTCCACCGCGTCCAGCAGCGGCCCGGGACCGCAGCAGTACACCAGGGTGCCCTCGGGCAGGCCGTCGAGCACCGGCGCGAGGTCCAGCAGCCCCGCCTCGTCCTGGGGAGCGATCGTGACGCGGTCGCCGTACTCGCGCAGTTCCTCGGTGAACGCCATGGACGCGCGCGTGCGGCCGCCGTACAGCAGGCTCCACTCGGCGCCCGCCGCCTCGGCCGCGGCCAGCATCGGCACGATGGGCGTGATGCCGATGCCGCCCGCGACGAACCGGTAGCGGGGGGCGGGCAGCAGCGGGAAGTGATTGCGCGGACCGCGCACCCGCACCGTGTCGTCCTGCGCCAACCGCTCGTGCACGTAGGCGGATCCACCGCGCCCGTCCGGCTCGCGGAGCACCGCGATGCGCCACGCGGTGCGGTCGGCCGGGTCACCGCACAGCGAGTACTGCCGTTCCAGACCGGGGCCGAGGACGACGTCGATGTGGGCGCCCGGCTCCCAGGCCGGCAGCGGCTCGCCCAGCGGGTGGCGCAGGGTCAGGGCGAGCACGCCGTCGGCCGCCGGCTCCCGGCGGACGACCACGAGTTCGGCTTCGTACGCGCTCATGAGCTGTTTCCCCGTGGCTCGTGTCCTTGCGGTTCGTGCCCTTGCGGGTGGGCCAGCATCCACTCCCACATCTCGACGGGGTCCTGAGAGGTGTGCTCGCGACCGCAGTGACAGGTGCCGTGCAGGACGTCCGTGCCCGGCAGCCAGTCGATGCGGTAGACCTCACGCGGCCGGTCGGGGAAGAGCTCCGTCACAGGTTCCGTCACAGGACCTTCTCCACGGGCTTGTCGCCCTCCTCGACCAGCCGGGCGAGGATACGGCGGGCGGCGAGGCCCCCGGTGTCGATGTTGATGCTCAGCTCCTGATAGCCGGCCCGCTCGGTGCCGAGCGTCTTCTGCAGCAGGTTGAGCGCGTCGACGTCCTGCATGACCACGGTGTGGTTGTTGCCCCGCAGGAACTCGGTGACCTCGGCGTTCTCGGTCGCCCAGTCGCGCGAGACCATCCAGAAGTCGTACACCTTGCCGTCGTCGGACGGGGTGATGGCGTACGTGATCTCGGTGTGGAAGCCGTCCGGGTCGGTGCCGTCCGGCTCCAGCTCCACGCCGACCGGTGCGATCCGGCTGTGCAGCAGGTACAGGCACGGCGCGTGGTACTCGATGTCCTGCCAGCGGGTGATCCGCCCCTCGATGCCGGTGGACTTGGCGTAGAACGGCGGGCAGGCGGCGTCGTCCATGCGCCGGCTCACCCGCACGATCCCCGCGCCCTCGTCGACCTCCGTGGTGATCGGCGTCTCGGCGACCTCGGGGGTGCCGATGTACCCGCCGTGCAGATACGTCTCGTGGGACAGGTCGAGCAGGTTGTCGACGAGGAGACCGTAGTCGGCGTCGATCGGCTCCATGCCGCGGACCGTGACCCAGCCGGGGGAGTCGAGGTGCCGGGCGCGCGGGATCGCCCGCGGGTCGGCGAGCGCCGGGTCGCCGATCCACACCCAGACGAGGGAGTCCTGCTCGACGACCGGGTAGGACGCGACGCGGGCGGTGCGCGGGACGCGTTTCTGCCCCGGCACGTACACACACGTGCCGGTCGTGTCGTAGGTGAACCCGTGGTAGCCGCACACGATCCGGTCGCCGTCGAGGCGGCTCTCGGACAGCGGGTAGCGGCGGTGCACACAGCGGTCGTGCAGGACGACGGGCGTGCCCTCCTCCTCCGTGCGGTAGAACACGAGCGGCTCACCGAGGATCGTCCGGCCGAGCAGCTCCTCGCGGCCGACCTCGTGGCTGTAGGCGGCGACGTACCACTGGTTCCTGGCGAAGGCGGTCATGTGAGGCATGGAAGCGGCTCCCGTCTGTCTTCGGTGGCGCCATCATCCGGAAGGACGTCGCGGTGCGGCAATGCCCCTTCCGTCTCGCGGAAGGCACGGCGCGACCTCTCCGGCTCCGAGGCCGGCACGTGTGGCTTACCGGCTCCGGGGCCGGCACGTCTGCCGTACCGGCCCCGGGGCCGGCACACCTGGCGTACCCGCGACCTTCACATCGGCGCCACCACACCCTTCCCTGACGTTCGGTGCTCTTGGAACACTCCGAACGCGCGCAGTCCGTCATCACCCGGGCGGTCTCACCCCTCGAAGCGAAGAGGTTCCCTCAGCCATGCCCGAAGTCAACCGGCGCAGATTCCTCCAGCTCGCGGGCGCCACCACGGCGTTCACCGCACTGTCGAACAGCATCCAGCGCGCCGCCGCGCTCCCCGCCAACCACCGCACGGGGACCATCGAGGACGTCGAGCACATCGTCGTCCTGATGCAGGAGAACCGTTCCTTCGACCACTACTTCGGCGCGCTGCGGGGCGTCCGCGGCTTCGGAGACCCGCGCCCGGTGACGCTCCCGAGCGGCAAGCCGGTCTGGTACCAGTCGGACGGCACCAAGGACCTGCTGCCCTTCCGCCCGGACGCCGACGACCTCGGCATGCAGTTCCTCGAAGGCCTGCCGCACTCCTGGCCCGACGGGCAGGCCGCCTACCACGACGGCGCGTACGACCGGTGGGTGCCCGCGAAGGGCGCCACGACCATGGCGTACCTGACCCGTGAGGACATCCCGTTCCACTACGCGCTCGCCGACACCTTCACCGTCTGCGACGCGTACCACTGCTCGTTCATCGGGTCGACCGACCCCAACCGCTACTACATGTGGACGGGTCACACCGGCAACGACGGCCGGGGCGGCGGACCGGTCCTCGGCAACGACGAACTGGGCTACGGCTGGACGACCTACCCCGAGCGCCTGGAGGAGGCCGGGATCTCCTGGAAGATCTACCAGGACATCGGCGACGGCCTGGACGCGGCCGGATCCTGGGGCTGGATCCAGGACGCCTACCGCGGCAACTACGGCGACAACTCGCTGCTCTACTTCGACACGTACCGCGACGCCGAGCCCGGCGACCCCTGGTACGACAAGGCCCGCACCGGTACCGACGTGAAGAACGGCGACGGCTACTTCGACCTGCTGAAGGCCGACGTCAAGGCCGGCAGGCTGCCGCAGATCTCCTGGATCACCGCCCCCGAGGCCTTCTCGGAGCACTCCAACTGGCCCTCCAACTACGGCGCCTGGTACATCGCCCAGGTGCTCGACGCGCTCACCTCGAACCCCGCGGTGTGGGCGAAGACGGCCCTGTTCATCACCTACGACGAGAACGACGGGTTCTTCGACCACGTCGTGCCGCCGCTGCCGCCCCGCGACGCCGGCCAGGGCAGGTCCACGGTGGACGTGGGCCCGGACCTCTACCAGGGTGACCCCCAGCGGGCCGCTGGCCCCTACGGGCTCGGCCCGCGGGTGCCGATGCTGGTCGTCTCGCCCTGGAGCAAGGGGGGTTACGTCTGCTCCGAGACCTTCGACCACACCTCCATCCTGCGCTTCATGGAGCGCCGCTTCGGCGTGCGCGAGCCGAACATCTCGCCGTGGCGCCGGGCGGTCTGCGGCGACCTCACCTCCGCCTTCGACTTCTCCCGCAGGGATCCCCGGCCCGCCGCGCTGCCCGACACCGACGGCTACGAGCCGCAGGACCGCGACCGCCACCCCGACTACCGGCCCATCCCGCCCGCCGACCCGCGCCTGCCCCGGCAGGAACGCGGTCTGCGCCCGGCCCGGCCGCTCAAGTACGCGCCGTACGTGGACGGTTCGGCGGACACGTCCGCCGGGACGTTCACGCTCACCTTCGCCTCCGGCGCCAGGGCCGGCGGTGCCTTCCACGTCACCTCCGGCAACCGCGCCGACGGTCCGTGGATGTACACCACCGAGGCCGGCAGGACCGTCGCGGACACCTGGAGTTCGGCGTCCTCGGAGGGGTCGTACGACCTGACCGTGCACGGTCCCAACGGCTTCCTGCGCGTCTTCAAGGGGGCGGACAAGAAGGCCGGACCTGAGGTCAGGGCGCGGCACACCGGCGACGACGTCGAGCTGACGTTCACCAACAGGGCGTCCCGCACGGCCCGGTTGAAGGTCGCCGACGGCTACGGCGGCCGGGCCAGGACCTTCACCGTACGGGCCGGCACCACCGTGCGGCACACGGTCGACCTCACGGCGAGCAGGCGCTGGTACGACCTGACCGTCACGTGCGAGGCCGACCCGGCGTTCGTGCGGCGGTTCGCCGGACATGTCGAGAACGGGCGTCCGGGTGTGAGCGACCCGGCGGTCATGACGGAGTGAAGCCTGGTCCGGGGCGGCTCACGGGGCTGGCCAGAAACCGATGGCGCCGGGGTAGTGTGCCCCGGTGACCACGCAATCGAACACACCTGCAGGCTGGTACCCCGACCCGCACGGGGCTCCCCGGACACTCCGTTACTGGGACGGTGCGCAGTGGACCGAGCACACCAACGAGGACCAGCAGCAGGGTGCGGCGCAGGCCCGGCCGGGGCAGCAGGCGGCCCCGCAGATGCCGCAGCAGCAGGCCGGAACGGACCAGCGCGTGCAGCGCCAGGTGCAGCAGCAGGCCGGGGTCGCGCAGAGCGGCTCCGGCGGCGGCAGTCTGTTCACCGAGCCGGTCCTGGTGGTGAACCAGAAGGCCAAGCTGATCGAGCTGACCAACGAGTACAAGGTCATGGACCAGAACGGCAACCAGCTCGGCTCGGTCGTCCAGGTCGGGCAGAGCGCGCTGAAGAAGATCCTGCGCTTCGTCGCCAGCATCGACCAGTTCATGACGCACCGACTGGAGATCCGCGACGCCTACGGGCAGCCGGTGCTGCTCCTGACCCGGCCGCGGAAGTTCCTCAAGTCACGGGTGATCGTGACGCGTCCCGACGGTCAGCCGGTCGGCGAGATAGCCCAGCAGAACATGATCGGCAAGATCAGCTTCGCGATGAAGGTGGACGGTCAGCAGATCGGCGCGATCAAGGCGGAGAACTGGCGGGCCTGGAACTTCGCGATCGTCGACCACGCCGAGAACGAGGTCGCCCGGATCACCAAGACCTGGGAAGGCCTCGCCAAGACGATGTTCACCACCGCGGACAACTACGTCCTGCAGATCCACTACCAGCTGCCCGAGCCGCTGCTGAGCCTCGTGGTGGCGACGGCGCTCACCGTCGACACCGCGCTCAAGCAGGACTCGCGCGGACTGGGCTGAGCCCGCTCACTCCGGTCACCCGCTCGACCCTGTTCACGCTGTACACCCTGTTCACAAAGGGGTGAGGTGTCCCGGCTCCGACGGCCGGGGCACCAGCACCGGTTCGGCCGTCGCCGAGCCGGGTGCCAGCGCCAGCACGGCCGCCACCGGGTGATCGTCCTGCGGTGCGACGTGCGGTGCCGCCCGGGTCAGCAGCAGCACACCCCAGGACGCGAGGCCCGCTCCCGCCAGCGCGAGGAGCACGCCCGCCGCGCCGCCCTGCAGCCGCTCGCCGAGCAGGACCAGCCCGATCGCCGCGGCGGCCACCGGATTGGCCAGGGTGACCACCGCGAGCGGGGCACCGAGCCCGCCCCGGTAGGCGGTCTGGGACAACAGCAGCCCGCCCGTCGCGAGGGCGGCGACGAGCAGCGCCACCCCGATCACCTCGATGCTGAGCAGCGGGCCGGAACGGTCGGTCGCCGCCACCGTGACGGTCTGGGTGAGCGCCGAGGCGACCCCGGAGGCGAAGCCGGACGCCGTCGCGTGCCGCAGGCCGGGGCGGGCACCCGGCCGCGCCAGCATGCCGATCAGCGTCGCCGTCACGCCCGTGACCGCCAGCGCCTCGGGCACGTTCAGCACGTCGTCCGGCGCGGGCCCGGACGCGGTGACCAGGATCGCGGCGAGTCCGGCCAGCGTGAGCGCGGTGCCCCGCCACTCCACCGCGCTGACCCGCCGCCCCGCGACCCGTGCGCCCAGGGGCACGGCCGCGACCAGGGTGAGCGCGCCGAGCGGCTGGACCACGGTCAGCGGACCGTACGTGAGGGCGACGACGTGCAGCAGCGCGGCCGCCGCGTTGAGCCCGACGGACCACCACCAGGCCCCCGCACCCAGCAGCCGCAGCAGGCCCGAGCCGGGGCTGCGGGAGGCCAGGCGCTCCTGGGCGACGGCCGCGGCCGCGTAGGCGACGGCGGAGAACAGGGACAGGACGACGGCGAGCAGGGTGGCGTTCATCGGCCCGCTCCGACCAGGACGTCCCCGTCGGCCGGCACGAGCCGGTCCGGCACCCGGCCGGCCGTGGACACCGTCCGGTGCGGAAGGTGGATCACCGCGAGCGCGGCACCGAGCAGGGCACTGGCCGCGAGCGTGTCCAGCCAGTAGTGGTTCGCCGTCCCGACGATCACCAGCAGGGTCAGCAGCGGGTGCAGCAGCCACAGCCAACGCAGGCGGGACCTGGTCGCCACGATCAGGCCGATCGCCACCATCAGGGCCCAGCCGAAGTGCAGCGACGGCATCGCCGCGAACTGGTTCGACAGGTGGTCGGTCCGCGGCGGGCCGTACACCGAGGGGCCGTACACCCGCGCGGTGTCGACCAGACCGGCCGCGGCGAGCATCCGCGGCGGGGCGAGCGGGAACACCAGGTGCAGCACCAGGGCGGCGGCGGTCAGCGCGGCGAGGGCGCGGCGGGCCCGGACGTAGTGTGCGGGGCGGCGCAGATAGAGCCAGACCAGGAAGGCCGCGGTGGCCGGGAAGTGGACCGTGGCGTAGTAGGTGTTCGCCAGGTGCGCGAGCGTGTCGCCGTGCAGCAGCAGGGACTGTACCGAGCCCTCGCCCGGCAGGTGGACGGCGCGCTCCAGGTCCCACACGCGGTGCGCGTTGCGGAAGGCCTCGGCGGTGTGGCCCGTCGCCAGCTGCCGGCCGGACTTGTACACGAGGAAGAGCCCTGCGACGAGCAGCAGCTCACGGACGAGCGGCGGGCGCGCTGTCGCGGCCGGTTCCGCTCGGGACGCTCGGGAAGGCTCGGTGCGGGCATTCATCCCCCGGCCCTTTCGCTGACGATGGTGCGTGTGCCGGCAGCGGACGAGCTGGTGACTCGCGCCGTACCGGAAAGTCATCGGTACGGGTGCGTACCGATACGCCAGTGTACCGATACAGCTGCGTACCGGTACACTGGCGTATCGATTGACATGCGACACACGGGAATCACTGGGATGCCGGCCCTGGGCCGCCGGACCGAGCGAGGGAGAAGTGCTGATGACGTCGCAGGCCGCGGACGGACCGGAGACGGTCGCCGCCTCGCGCCGCTCCAAGATCACGCCCGAGCGTGAGCGGGAGTTCTTCGACGCCGTCCTCGAACAGATCCGTGAGTGCGGCTACGACTCCGTGACCATGGAGGGGATCGCCGCCAGCACGCGGTGCAGCAAGTCGACGCTCTACCGGCAGTGGCGGACCAAGCCCCAGTTCGTGGCGGCGGCCCTGCGCGCCAGCAGGCAGGTGCGGTTCGTCGGCATCGACACCGGTTCGCTCGCCGGGGACCTGCGTGAGGCCGCGCGGGCGGCGGGCGCCTGGTCGACGAGCGACACCAAGCTGGTCCACGCGCTCGGTCATGCCGTCACGCAGGACGACGAGCTCGCCCGGGCGCTGCGCGAGGCGCTCGTGGATCCGGAGATCGCCGCGCTGAAGGAGATCCTGTGGCGGGGCGTGCAGCGGGGCGAGGTCGCGGCGGACCATCCGGCGCTGGAGTACGTCCCGGCGCAGATGTTCGGCGTCCTGCGCGCCCGGCCCGTCCTGGAGGGAAAGTACGCCGACCCCGCATACCTGGTCCGCTTCGTGGAGGCCGCCGTGCTGCCGGCCCTCGGACTGGCCTGAGACCCGGGCCGCCGTCCACGGGATGACCGGACGGCGACCCGCACGCGCCGCACCGTGGGGACGGGGGCGGCGCGCACCCCCCGGCCGGGTGGGGTTCCTCTTGAGCGGAGAGGCGCCCCACCCGGCCGACGCGCGTCCCGGATGCCGGGGTGCCGGGGATGCCGGCGTGTCAGACGTCCTGGCCGCTGCCGCCGCCCGTCGACACCTTGATGCCCTTGGTGATGTCGTCGATGACGGACTGCGACTCCCCGACGTCGACGCCGAAGCGGACGACGACCATCTGCTGCGGGTTCGCGGGGGAGGGGAAGGCCAGCGACTGGACGTACCCGTCGGAGCCCTTGCTGGTGACCGCCTTCCAGCGGACCAGGTAGCCCTTCTGCCCGGCCACGGTCACCGCCTCGGAGGCCAGCACGTCGTGCGAGGTGAGCTCGCCGTAGCCCTTGCCGTACGACTCCTCGGCGTTGACCGAGATGTCCGCCTTCGCCACCTGCTCGGCCGTGGATCCGCTGGTGCCGAGCGCGAGCGCGGGCGCCGAGTAGGCGCCGCCCTTCGTGCACGTCTGGGAGGTGTCGCCGGGGCAGTCGTAGGAGTCGTCCGACGTGACCTGCGCCCCCACCGAGATCTCCTGGCCGTACCAGCCGTCCGGGATCGGCAGGCTGATCCCGTCGATCGCGTCGGTCACCGACCCGCTCTCGATCTTCGGCGCCTCGGACTGGCCGGGCGCCGGCGACTGGTCGGGCTCGGGGGACTGACCACCCGACCCGCCGGACCCGCCGGAGCCTCCCGGCCCCCCGGAGTCGCCGAACGGGCCGCCCTGGCCGCCGGACCCGCCCGGCCCCGGCTGCTGCGAGGTGGCCGTGCCGCCGTTCCCGCCACCACCGTCGGACAGCGCGTACACGCCCGCACCTATGCAGGCGAGGACCACGACGGCCGCGCCCACCGCTATGCCGGTGCGCAGCGCGCGCCGCGAGCCGCCCGGCGGCCGGCCAGGGTATCCCGGGTGGCCGGGATACGCCGGGTACGCCCCGGGGGCCGGCACCGGCGTCGGGGGACCCCACGCGGCGGCCGATCCCGCGGGGCGGGTCTGGTCCGTCCATGCCTTACCGTCCCACCAGCGTTCGGTGGCGGGAGCGTCACTTGTCTGCCCGGGGTCGGGATACCAGCCGGGGGGAGTCTCCTGCGTCATGCCCCCACCGTATGAGCACTCGGTGAAAGAGGGATGAGAGGGATCCCGTCAGGCCGGCCCGATTCCGGCATGTTTCCGTCAAGTTCGGCTGGTTCGTCCCACGCAGGCCGGTTCGGCTCGTTCGGCCGGTTCGGCTCGTCCGGCCCGTCCGGTCCGGTCCGGCCTGGGCGGCGCCGGCAGCGGGTGGGCCGGCCTGACAGGGGTGGTGCCGGCCGCCCGCGTCGCCGGCCAGCGCCTACGTCCGGCGCGGCCAAAGAGCAGACGCCCCCCACTCCCGAGACGTGCCTCTCCCCGGCGCCGATGACCTTCCCCGGCCCGTCGCGGGACGGATTCTGACGGACAGTCAGAGAGGGTGACGGCTGGTCACGGGCGCGTCGCGTCGACCGCCCGTACCCGAAATCACCCGTCACGGCAACAGGTACCCCGACCGGCCTCCGCTTCGGCAGCCGGAGGGCTACGCTCGAGTTCTGTACGTCGTTCGGGCGACTGTGGGGGAGGGAACGGGATGACGGAGGTCGGGCCCACGGCGGCAGCCTCGGCCGCCCTGTGGGAGCGCGAGAAGGAAGTCGACGCCGTCGTACGGGCCATCGAGGCCCTGCGCGCCGACGGTTCCTCCGCGGGCAGCCTGCTGGTGATCCGGGGCGAGGCGGGCTTCGGCAAGACCGCCCTGCTCGCCGAGACCCGGCGCATCGCCGAACGGCACGGCTGCACGGTGTGGTCGGCCCGCGGCGGCGAGACCCTCAGGTCCGTCCCCTTCAACGTCGTACGGCAGTTGCTGCAGCCGGCGCTGCTGTCGCTGATGCCGGAGGAGGCCCGTGAGTACCTCGGCGACTGGTACGACATCGCCGGTCCCGCCCTCGGCATCACGGAACCCGGCGAGCGGCAGGCCGACCCGCAGGGCGTCACCGAGGGCCTGGTCGCCGCGGTGCGCCGGCTGGCCCGCCGGGACTGGCCGCTGGTGCTGCTGATCGACGACGCCCACTGGGCCGACCAGGAGACCCTGTGCTGGCTCGCCGCCTTCGCCGAGCGCCTCGACCACCTGTCGGTGCTGGTCGTGGTGGCCCGCCGCCCCGGCGAGGTGACCGGCGAGAGCGCCCGGCTCCTGGACGCCGTCGCCGCCACCGCGGGCCGCCCCGTCACCACCCTGAGCGCCCTCACCCCGCAGGCGACCGCCGGCCTCACCCGCGCCACGCTCGGCGACCACGCCGACGCCCCGTTCTGCCGCGAGGTGTGGGCCGTCACCGACGGCAACCCGTACGAGACCGTCGAACTCCTCGCCAAGGTGCGTGACAGCGCGCTGGAACCCACCGAGGCCGCGGCGGGCGAACTGCGCGCCCTCAACCGCGCGGCCCGCGGCGGCGGCCTCGTCGCCCGCCTGGAGGAACTCGGCATCGACGCCACCCGGTTCGCCTGGGCGGCCGCGATCCTCGGCACCGGCATCTCCGTCGACCTGGTGGCCAAGCTCGCCACCCTCAGCCGCGCCGAGGCGGTGCGCTGCGCCGAACTGCTGCGCAACGCCCGCATCCTGACCGCCCCCGACCCGGCGAACGCCCAAGCGGGCGGCGGCGAGCTGGAGTTCGTCCACCCGCTGATCGCCACCGCGGTCTACGACTCCATACCGCCGGCCCTGTGCACCGCGATGCACGGCATCGCCGCCCAGGTCGTCACCGACTCCGGCCTCGGCGCCGCGGCCGCCTCCCGGCACCTGCTCCAGGTCCACCCGGACGACGACGAGGAACTCGTCGAGCAGTTGCGCGAGGCCGCCCGGGACCATCTCGCCGTCGGCGCCCCCGACGCGGCCCGCCGCTGCCTCGAACGCGCTCTGCTGGAACCCCCGCCGGCCGAGGTGCACGCGCGCGTGCTCTACGAACTGGGCTGCGCCACCCTGCTGACCGCGCCCGCCCGGACCATCGACCAGTTGCAGACCGCGCTCGCCATGCCGGGCCTCGACGGCGCCGCCCGCGTCGACGCCGTCTTCCGCCTCTCCCAGGCCCTCCTGCACAACGACCAGCTGGAGGAGGCCGTCCGCACGGTCGAGGCGGAGGCCGCCCGGCACGAACCCGGGCCCGCCCGGATGCGGTTGCAGGCCGTGCAGTACATGTGGGAGGGCATCCACGCGGGCGAGGCCACCTCCCCGGGGCGCTCGGAGCGCCTCGCCGGGCTCGCCCGCGGCTGCACCGGCCGGGACAACGCCGAGCGCGCCCTGCTGATCCTGCGCGGCTTCGACGCCATGACCCACGGGGAGAACGCCGAGGAGGTCGTCGAACTGTGCGACCGCGCCCTCGTCAACGGCCTGCTCGCGCCCGGACTGGGCTGGACGGACACCGAGTGGGGCGTCGAACTCCCCATGATGCTGGCCTCCTCGTACGCCTACACCGACCGGCTCGACCGGGCGGACAGCCTGTTCAACGAGGCCCTGCGCGCCTACGAGTCGGCCGGCTGGAGCGGCGGCCACCTGGCCTTGGCGCACGCCTACGTCGGCCTCGGACACCGCAGGCGCGGCCGGCTCCGGGAGGCGGAGGCGTCCCTGCGCGAGTCGCTGCGCATCGCCGAACGCGTCGGCCGCGGCCTGCCCCTGTACTGGTCGGCGACCTGCAACCTCGTCGACACGCTGCTCGCCCGCGGTCATGTCGACGAGGCCTGGTCGATCGCCGAGCAGTACGGCTTCGCCCCGCCCTACCCGTCCACCATCGTGCTGCCTGACCCCCGTTCGGTGCGGGGTCGTCTCCTGCTCGCGGTCGGCCGCTTCGAGGAAGGCGTCAACGAACTGGAGGCCGCCGAGAAGGCCGCGGCCGCGCGCGGACACCACAACCCGGTGCTGGTGCCGGGGGCCGTCGACCTCGCCCGCGCCCTCGCCGTGGAGGACCCGGGCCGGGCCGCCCAGCTCGCCACCGACACCCGCCGGCACGCCGAGCGCTTCGGCACGGACACCGCCATCGGTGAGGCCCTGCGCTGCGCCGCCGCCCTGGAGACCGGCCAGCGCGCGGTCCGGCTGGCCGCCCAGGCGGTCGCCTACCTGGAGGCCTCGCCCTGCCAGTACGAACACGCGGCGGCCCGCGTCGAGTACGGCATCCTGTCCCGCTCGGTCGTGGAACTGGAGCGGGGCCTGGCCCTGGCGCGTTCCTGCGGGGCGGACGGGCTGGCGGTCCAGGCGAGCGCGATGTTGGAGACGGGGCGCGGGCTGGGGTAGGCCGTCGGCGGGCGGCTGCGCCGGGTGCAGCACGTTCACCGCGACGGCGCTGCCGTCCAGTTGCCCGGTGAGCAGGCGGGTGTGGACGGCGAGCGCGAGCGCGCTGCCGCGGTACGCCGAGATGGCGCCGTGGCCGCGGGTGAGGTGAGGGGGCGCCGACGTCGGCGGGCTCCTGGCCGCCGAGAGCCGACGCCGACGATCCACGCGGGCGCCTTGGCGCCCTGGCGCATCGGCACGCGGCGTGGGCGGCAGGGCGCGGGTCGGCGCGACCGGCACCAAGCAGTCGACCGCCGACGGCAGTTCATGCCCGTCGGCGCTCACCTCCCGGCCCGACAGGACATGTCTCCACCCTGGGCACGGGACGCGGACGCGGGCGTCGGCGAGGTGCTCCTGACACCGCCACCGCCAGGGTCACCCGGCCGTGCCGTCCTCCTCCGCGAGCACCCGCTGGGCCGTCGCGAAGGCCGAGTTCGCCGCGGGCACCCCGCAGTACACGGCCGTCTGCAGCAGCACCGCGCCGATCTCCTCGGGCGTGAGCCCGTTGCGCCGGGCGGCCCGTACATGCATGGCCAGCTCGTCGTAGTGGCCGTGCGCGACCAGGGCCGTCAGGGTGATCATGCTGCGCTCGCGGCGGGTGAGGGTCGTGTCGGTCCAGATCTCGCCCCACGCGTAACGGGAGATGAAGTCCTGGAAGCGCGCGGTGAACGGGGTCTGCCGGGCCTGCGCCCGGTCCACGTGCGTGTCGCCGAGGACCTGGCGCCGTACCTCCATGCCCCGCTTCGCGCCGCCGTCGAAGTGCGCTCGCAGGGCCGTGAGCACCGCCTGCGGGCACTGCGCGGGCGCGAGATGCGAGGCGCCGGGGATCTCGACGAGCGCGGCGCCGGGGACGGCGTCCGCGATCTCCCGCAGATGGGCCGGCGGGGTCGCCGGGTCCTGCCGGCCCGCGACCAGCAGGGTGGGTGTGCGGATGCCGTCCAGCCGGTCCCGCAGGTCGAACGCGGCCAGCGCGTCGCAGCACGCGGCGTACGCCCCGGGGTCGGCGTCCCGGTGGTCGCGCACGAGTTCCGGCACGGTGAACCCGTCGGTGAACCAGCGGGCGTCGGCGCTCTGAGCGAGCCGGTCCAGGCCCTCGCGCCGGACCTGCTCGGCCCGCTCCCGCCACGGCTTGGAGCCGTTGAAGTGGGCCGAGGAGCAGATCACCGCCAGCGACGACACCCGCTGAGGGTGGTGCACGGCCAGGTGCAGCCCGACCGCGCCGCCCAACGACACGCCCGCGTAGGCGAACCGGTCGACGCCCAGGGAGTCGGCGAGCGCGAGCACCAGGCCGGCGAGGTCGGCGACGGTCGCGCCGGGACCGATCAGGCCGGCCGCGGAGCCACCGTGGCCGGGCAGGTCCCAGCGGATCACCCGGTGGGTGACGGACAGTTCGGGCGCGACCCGGTCCCACAGGGCGTACGACGTGCCCAGCGAGGGCCCGAGCAGCAGCGGGGGAGCGGTGGCGGGCCCCTCGGTACGGTGGTTGAGCAGCCGGTCGGTCAACGTCGCTCCAGAGCACGGTCGGTGAGGGCGGCGGCGGCACCCGTGTAGCGGGCGGGGTCGGTGAGCTCGTCGAGGTCGACGTCGAGGTTCGTCAACTCGGCTTCCCCGGCCAGGAGTTCGCGCAGGAGCCGGCCCTCGCTGTACGTACGCCGGGCCAGGTCCGTGAGCAGGGACTTGGCCCGGGCCCGGCCGAGCAGCGGTGCCAGCACGGCGGACAGCCGCTCGGAGACGATCAGCCCGTGGGTGAGGTCGAGGTGGTGCCGCATGGCGCCGCGGTGCACCCGCAGTCCCTCGGCCAGTTCGGCGGCGTCCCGGGCCGCGCCGCCGACCAGCCGGAGCAGGTCCCGCAGCGGCTCCCACTCGGCGTGCCAGGCCCCGGCCGGCCGTTCGTCCTGCGCCACCAGCGACCCGTACAGCGTGGCCGCGAGCTGCGGAGCACGCCGGGCCGCGGCCGCGAGCAGCGTGGAGCGGACGGGGTTCGCCTTGTGCGGCATGGCCGACGACCCGCCGCCGCTGCCCTCGGTCACCTCGGCGATCTCGGTGCGGGACAGGGTGAGCACGTCCGCGGCGACCTTGCCCAGTGCCCCGGCGGTGAAGGCCAGCGCGCCCGCGAGGTCGGCGACCGGGGTGCGCAGGGTGTGCCAGGGCAGCGCGGGCGCCCGCAGGCCGAGCTCACGGGCGTAGGCCTGCGGCACGGCCGCCGGGTCCGCCGCGCCGTACGCCTCGAACGCCGCCAGCGTGCCGGCGGCGCCCCCGAGCTGGGCGGGCAGCGCGTCCCGTACGGCCGTCGCCCGGTCCCGCGCGTCGAGCACCAGCGACCGCCATCCGGCCGCCTTGAGCCCGAACGTCGTCGGTACCGCGTGCTGGGTCAGGGTCCGCCCCGCCATCGCCGTGTCCCGGTGCTCGGCGGCGAGCCGGGCCAGTGCCCGCTCGGTGCGGCCGAGGTCGTCCAGGACGAGGGCCAGGGTCCGCCCGGCCACCAGCATCGTCGCCGTGTCCATGATGTCCTGGCTGGTGGCGCCCCGGTGGACGTACGGGCCGTACTCCTCGCCGACCGCCTGCGTCAGGTCGGCGACCAGCGGGATGACGGGGTTCCCGCCGCTGCGCGCGCGCCGCGCGAGCGAACCCGCGTCGAAGCGGCCGGCGTCGGCCGCCCCGGTCACCGCCGTAGCGGCCTCGGCGGGGGCGAGCCCCAGCGTGGCCTGGGCGCGGGTCAGCGCGGCCTCCGCGTCGAGCAGCGCCTGGAGAAAGGCGCCGTCGCTCGTCGCGGACGCGGCGGGGGAGTCCGCCCACCCGGGGGCGAGCAGACCGGTGTCCGAGAAGGCGGACGACGCAGCAGTCACTGGAACTCCAGGAAGACCGTCTCGCCTTCGCCCTGAAGGCGGATGTCGAAACGGTACGTGCCGTTGCCCTGGTCCTCGGCGATCAGCGTGTCGCGCCGCGCCGCGTCCAGCCGCGCCAGCAGCGGGTCCGCGGCCAGCGCCGCCTCGTCGCCCGGCAGGTAGATCCGGGTGAACAGGTGCACGAGCAGCCCGCGCGCGAAGACGCACACGCTCAGGTACGGGGCGCTGCGCCCGCGTGCCCCCGGCCGCAGCGTGCGCGCGGACCAGTGGCCGCTCGCGTCGGTCTGCACCCGCCCCCAGCCGGTGAACTCCACGCCGTTGCGGCCGAGGAAGCCGCCGCTGGCCGGGTCGCGCCGCATCGAACCGTCGACCGTCGGCAGGTTGCCGTCCGGGTCCGGCCCCCACAGCTCCACGAACGCGTCCGGCAGCGGCCGGCCCTCGCCGTCGTAGACGTGTCCGTGCAGGGCGATCGTGTCGGGGTGGCCGAGCGGGGCGATGTCGCCGCCGCCGGGAAACGGCAGGGCGTGGCCGTAGAAGGGTCCGACCGTGTGCGACGGGGTGGGCAGCACGGTCTCCGGACGACTTGTGTCGATCTTCGTCATGGCAGCTCAGCGTCCTTCTTCGATCCAGGTGGCGTGCGGCCCGTCGAGCACGATGTCCCAGTGGTAGCCCATCGAGAACTCCGGGACCGACAGGTTGTGGTCGTACGTCGCCACCAGTCGCTGCCGGGCCGCGTCGTCCGTGACCGACTGGATGATCGGGTCGTACGGGAACAGCGGGTCGTTCGGGAAGTACATCTGGGTCACGAGCCGCTGGGTGAACGCCGAACCGAAGAGCGAGAAGTGGATGTGCGCCGGCCGCCAGGCGTTGACGTGCTGACGCCACGGGTACGGGCCCGGCTGGACGGTGGTGAACCGGTAGAAGCCGCTGTCGTCGGTCAGGGTGCGGCCGACGCCGGTGAAGTTCGGGTCCAGCGGGGCGTCGTGCTGCTCGCGCTGGTGCGCGTAGCGGCCGGCCGAGTTGGCCTGCCAGATCTCGACCAGCTGCCCGCGGACCGGACGCCCGTCCCGGTCCAGGAGCCGGCCGGAGACGGTGATGCGCTCGCCGATCGGCTCACCGTCGTGCTGCCGGGTGAGGTCGTTGTCGATCTCGGTGATGTCCCGTTCCCCGAAGGCGGGGGAGGACAGCTCCACCAGCTCCGGGTCCCGGCTCACGTCGATCGCGACCGGCGGCTGTGTGGGGTGCCGCAGGACCGAGGAGCGGTACGGGGCGTAGTCGCGGCGCGGCTGGTGCTCGACGGGCGCCCCGTCGGCGATCCGCTTCTCGTACGCGGCGCGCTCGGCCGCGATCTCCTGGTCGATGTCGTACTGCGTGAGAGTCATGAGGGTTCCTGGGATTCCCGACGGTCTCGTCGAACCAGGGGCGCGGATCGCGTCCCTGGAGGGGGCGGGGGAACTGCGCGACCAGCCACGGCCGGCCCGCGGTTCTCGGACGGCACGTCCGGCGGAGCGGCTAGCGCTCGAGGACGAGGGCGAGGCCCTGGCCCACGCCGATGCAGAGGGTGGCGACGCCGGTTCCGCCGCCCCGGCGGGCGAGCTGGTGGGCGACGGTGCCGGCGAGCCGGGCCCCGGAGGCGCCCAGCGGGTGGCCGAGGGCGATGGCCCCGCCCTGCGGGTTGAGGATCGCCGGGTCGAACGCGGGCCACTCGGCCACACAGCCCAGCACCTGGGCCGCGAAGGCCTCGTTCAGCTCCAGGACGGACAGCTCGTCGAACCCCTTGCCCGCCTTGGCCAGCGCGCGGTTGACCGCCTCGACGGGCGCGAGACCGAAGTAGTGCGGGTCCAGAGCGGAGACCCCGGTCGCCGAGATCCGGGCGAGCGGCTCGCGGCCGGTGGCCTTCAGCCCGTCCTCGTCGACCAGGAGCAGCGCGGCGGCGCCGTCGTTCAGGGGGGAGGCGTTGCCCGCGGTGACCGTGCCGTCCTCGGTGCGGAAGGAGGGCTTGAGCCTGGCCATGGCGCTCGGCGACGCATCCGGGCGTACGCACTCGTCGGCGCCGAAGACGACCGGCTCGCCTTTGCGCTGCGGGATCGACACCGGCGCGAGCTCCGCGTCGAACAGGCCCTCCGCCTGTGCCCGCGCGGCCTTTCGGTGGCTGGAGAGCGCGAACTCGTCTTGCTGCTCGCGGCTGATCCGGTGCTTGTCGGCGATCAGCTCCGCGCTCTCGCCGAGCGGGACGGTCCACTGCGGCTCCATCCGCGGGTTGACCATGCGCCAGCCCAGGGTGGTGGAGTACAGCTCGGTGTGCCCGGCCGGGAACGGCCTGTCCGACTTGGGCAGCACGTACGGCGCCCGGGTCATCGACTCCACGCCGCCGGCGACGGCGATGGAGGCGTCCCCGACGCCGATGGCGCGGGCCGCCTGGATCACGGCCTCCAGTCCGGAGGCGCACAGCCGGTTGACGGTCACCCCGGGCACCGACGTGGGCAGGCCCGCCAGCAGCGCGGCCATGCGGCCGACGTTGCGGTTCTCCTCGCCGGCGCCGTTGGCGTTGCCGAAGTAGACGTCCTCGATCCGGGACGGGTCCAACTGGGGGGTGCGGGCGAGGAGTTCCCGCAGGGCGTGGGCGGCCAGGTCGTCCGGCCGCACCGACGCCAGCGCGCCGTTGTAGCGCCCGATGGGGGTACGGACCGCGTCGACGATGTAGACGGGCTTCACTTCAGGTCCTCCGCGACGGTCAGCTTGGCGTCGGTCTTGCCGGTGATCTCGTCGACGTCCACACCGGGCGCCGTCTCCACGAGCACCAGGCCGTCCTCGGTGACGTCCAGGACGCCGAGGTCGGTGATGATCCGGTGCACGCAGGCCTTGCCGGTGAGCGGCAGCGCGCATTCGGCGAGGATCTTGGGCGAGCCGTCCTTGGCGGTGTGGGTCATCACCACGATGACCTTGCGGGCGCCGTGGACGAGGTCCATCGCCCCGCCGATCCCGGTGATCAGCTTGCCGGGGACGGCCCAGTTGGCGAGGTCGCCCGTCTGCGACACCTGCATGGCGCCCAGCACGGCGACGTCGATGTGCCCGCCCCGGATCATCGAGAACGACAGCGACGAGTCGAAGAAGGAGGCGCCCGGCAGCACCGTGACGGTCTCCTTGCCCGCGTTGATCAGATCGGGGTCGACCTGGTCCTCGGCGGGGTAGGGGCCGGTGCCCAGGATGCCGTTCTCGGATTCGAGGATCACCTCGACGCCGGGCGGAAGGTGGTTCGGGATCAGCGTCGGCAGACCGATGCCGAGGTTGACGTACTGGCCGTCCTCCAGCTCGCGGGCGGCCCGTGCGGCCATCTCCTCACGCGTCCAGGCCATCAGTCGCCCACCGTTCCCCGGGCCGCGGGCGCGGACACCGTACGTCGTTCGATCTGCTTGTCGGCGGCCTGCTCGGGAGTGAGCGCCACCACCCGCTGCACGAAGATCCCCGGCAGGTGCACCGCGTCCGGATCCAGCGCGCCGGGCTCCACCAGTTCCTCCACCTCGGCGACGGTCACCCGGCCGGCCATCGCGGCGAGCGGGTTGAAGTTGCGGGAGGACTTGTTGAAGACCAGGTTGCCGTACCGGTCGCCCTTGGCTGCCCGCACCAGCGCGAAGTCGGTGCGGATGCCCCGCTCCAGCACGTACTGCGTGCCGTCGAACTCCCGCACCTCCTTCGGCGGGGACGCCAGCGCGACGCCGCCGGAGCCGTCGTAGCGCCAGGGCAGCCCGCCGTCGGCGACCTGCGTGCCGACGCCGGCCGGGGTGTAGAAGGCGGGGATACCCGCGCCGCCGGCCCGCAGCCGCTCGGCCAGGGTGCCCTGCGGGATCATCTCGACCTCCAGCTCCCCGGCCAGGTACTGGCGGGCGAACTCCTTGTTGGCGCCGATGTAGGAGCCGGTCACCCGGGCGATCCGCCCCGCCGACAGCAGCACCGACAGGCCGGTGTCCATCGCCCCGCAGTTGTTGGAGACCACGCCGAGAGAGCCGACCCCGCGCTCGTACAGCGCCTGGATCAGTACGTTCGGCACACCGCTCAGCCCGAAGCCGCCGACGGCGAGCGACGCGCCGTCCGGCACATCGGCCACGGCCTCCAGGGCCGTGGCGACCACCTTGTCCATCCGTGAAGCCCCATCCCGTACGCGCACCCAGGTCTGCAATTAGTCAGGGCACTGATTATTTCAGCGAGGTGTCCTTCACGCTGCCACCGGCGGGCCGGGGCGTCAAGACCCAGGAGAAAGCCGAGGTCGGTTCGTTGTGACGATCCGGGACAGTGTCCACCTCGCCGGGTATTGTTCAGTGCACCAACGGATACGACCTCGGGAGCGCACATGGCCGCGGTGGACCTCTCCACCCACCCCGGGCACCTCGCCCGGCGGCTGCAGCAGGCGCACTACCTGCTGTGGAACACGATGGTCTCCGAGGAGATCACCTCGCCGCAGTTCGCGGTCCTGAACGCACTGGTCGCCGAACCCGGGCTCGACCAGCGCACGGTGGGGGAGCGGGTGGGGCTCGACCGGTCCACCATCGCCGAGGTGATCAGCCGGCTCGACCGGCGCGGACTGCTCGACAAGGTCCGCGACCCGCAGGACGGCCGCCGCTTCCTGCTGCGTCCGACCGACGAGGGGCTGCGCACCCACCGCAAGCTGACCGTGCGCACGGCCCGCATGAACCAGGTGTTCCTGGCGCCCCTCTCGGCCGAGGAGCAGAGCGTCTTCTTCGACCTCATCCGACGGGTCTCGGACGCGGCCGAAGGGCTGCGCAACCCCACGGAACCCCTCGCCACCCGGCCCTGAGCCCTCGCCCGTCGCCTCACGCCTCGGTGAACACGACCCACACCTGTCCCTCGGCGAAGTTCACCGGCGTGCCGTCCGCCGTCGTGAACCCGGTGCCGTCCGCGGCCGACCCGCGTTCCCAGCGCACGTCGTAGGAGCGGCCGTCGCGCAGCACCTCCGCCGTCCCGGAGCCGACCGTCTCGGTGTACGGCGTGTTGTTGCCGAGGAAGTCACGGAAGGCGGACTCGCGCACCCTCACGTGCTGCACGACGACCGTCGCCGGGGCCACCCGCTTCCCGTCGGTCGTCTCGGTCGGCGCCCCGTCCGTCGAGACCAGCCACCTGTCACGCTCCGCGGACCAGGTGAAGGTGAAGCGGGCCGCCGGATAGCGCACGGTCCGGGAGACCTGGGGCTCCCCGCCCTCGGGTGCGGCGCCGTAGCGGAAGCCGGTCGTCAGCGCGGCGGCGCCGGGCGCGGAGGCCATCAGCTCGTTCGGGCGCAGGTAGAGGTTGTGCGGGGCCGTCTTGTCGGCGCCGCGGTAGTAGGCGCCGGCCGCCTTCTCGGGGGTCCGCGCGTCCAGCGGCGCCCCGTCGATCAGCGGCATCAGCTTGCCCTGCGCGCCGGAGAAGGCGAGCGTCGGCCGCTCGAACTGGCGCAGCAGTTCCAGGTCCGACTCGCGGGCGCTGCGCACCGGCCCGACCGTCTTCGGCAGCTCGGTCGCGTACACCGCCATCAGCCGGCTCAGCCCGCCCTCGACCTGCTCCACGTACACGAGGTCCGCCGCGTCGAGGCCGGAATGGGGCCGGGCCGCCCGCGCGTTGTCGAGCTTCACGGCGAGTACGGAAGCACCGGTGGCGCCGCTCTCGTCCCGCCCCTCGTCCCGCCCCTCGCTCCGGCTCTGGCGCGGCCAAGGCGACTGTCCGCGGCCGTCGTCGGCCGGGCCGCCCGCACCCGTGCAGCCCGCCGCCAGCGAGGCCGTCAGCGTGGCGGCCAGCAGCGCGGCCGTCGTGGCGGCGCGCCGCGTGCGTGCCTTCTGTCCCATGCCCACCGTGCCACCCATCTCGTGCTCTTGATTGTGCGCTTATCGGTGCATTGCTGGCCATACCCGATCGATTCCGATTGCGCTCGTCGGGTAGGCCGATCGGCCCAGGTGCCGTCGTGCGTGGCGATTCACGGCGGTGGCGTCCGGGTACCCGGACGCCACCGCACACCGGACACGCCGACGTGACGAGGAGCGCGCGATGAAGGCAGTGACCTGGCAGGGCAAGCGGGACGTACGGGTGGAGAGCGTGCCCGATCCGACGATCCAGGAGCCGACGGACGCCGTCATCCGCGTCACCTCCACCGGGCTGTGCGGCTCCGACCTGCACCTCTACGAGGTGCTCACCCCGTTCATGACACCGGGCGACATCCTCGGCCACGAGCCCATGGGCATCGTCGAGGCGGTCGGCGCCGGGGTTCCGGACCTCAGCGCGGGCGACCGGGTCGTGGTGCCGTTCCAGATCGCGTGCGGCGGCTGCTGGATGTGCATGACCGGCCTGCCGACCCAGTGCGAGACCACCCAGGTCACCAGCGAGGGCATGGGCGCCGCCCTGTTCGGCTACACCCGCCTGTACGGCGCCGTACCGGGCGCCCAGGCCGAGTACCTGCGCGTGCCGCAGGCCCAGTACGGGCCGATCAAGGTCCCCGAGGGCCCGCCCGACGACCGGTTCGTCTACCTCTCCGACGTGCTGCCCACCGCCTGGCAGGCGGTCGCCTACGCCGACGTCCCGCAGGGCGGCAGCGTCGCCGTGCTCGGCCTCGGGCCGATCGGGGACATGGCGTGCCGGGTCGCGCAGGTGCGCGGCGCCGGCCGGGTGTTCGGCGTGGACCTGGTCACCGAGCGGCTGCGCCGGGCCCGCGCGCGGGGCGTGGAGACGTACGACCTCAGGAGCTTCGACAGCGAGAAGGAGCTGGTCCAGGCGATCCGCGACGAGACCGACGGGCGCGGCCCGGACGCCGTGATCGACGCCGTCGGCACCGAGGCCCACGGCAGCGCCGTCGCCAAGCTGGCCCAGCAGGCCTCGGCTCTGCTGCCGCGCAAGATCGGCGGGCCGTTCGCGGAACGCTTCAGCGTGGACCGGCTCGCCGCCTTCCACACCGCCATCGAGCTGGTGCGCCGGGGCGGCACGATCTCGCTGTCCGGCGTCTACGGCGGGATGGCCGACCCGCTGCCGATGCTCACCATGTTCGACAAACAGATCCAGATCCGGATGGGCCAGGCCAACGTCCGCCGCTGGGTCGACGACATCATCCCGTACCTCACCGACGAGGACCCGCTCGGTGTGGACGACTTCGCCACCCACCGGCTGCCGCTGGCGGACGCCCCGCACGCGTACGAGATGTTCCAGCGCAAGCGGGACGGCGCCGTCAAGGTGCTGATGACCCCCTGAGTCAGGCCGGCGGACCGAAGATCTCCGCCAGGTCGTAGCGCACCGGCTCCTCCAGCTGCGCGTAGGTGCAGCTCTCGGCGGTCCGGTCCGGGCGCCAGCGGCGGAAGCGGGCGGTGTGCCGGAAGCGCGCGCCGTTCTCCATGTGGTCGTACGCCACCTCGGCGACCCGCTCGGGCCGCAGCGGCACCCAGGACAGGTCCTTCTTGCCCGACCAGCGGCTGGGCGCGCCGGGCAGCCGGGCGCTCTCGTGCGCCGCCGCCTCGGCCCAGGCCGCCCACGGGTGGCCCCTGACGTCGTCCAGGCGCAGCGGCTCCAGCTCCTCGACCAGTTCGGCGCGCCGCTTCATCGGGAACGCGGCGGACACGCCCACATGCTGGAGGGCGCCCCGGTCGTCGTACAGACCGAGCAGCAGCGAGCCGACGACCGGGCCGCTCTTGTGCAGGCGGTAGCCCGCGACGACCACGTCGGCCGTCCGCTCGTGCTTGACCTTGAACATCGCCCGCTCGTCCTGGAGGTAGCGCACGGTCAGCGGCTTGGCGACGACCCCGTCCAGACCGGCCCCCTCGAACTGCTCGAACCACTGCCGCGCCACGTCGATGTCGGTCGTCGCCGGCGCCACGTGCACCGGTGCCGTCACCCCGGACAGGGCCGTGGTCAGCAGCGCCCGGCGGTCGACCAGCGGGACGTCCAGCAAGGACTCGTCCGCCAGCGCCAGCAGGTCGAAGGCCACGAACGACGACGGCGTCCGCTCGGCCAGCGTCCGCACCCGGGAGTCCGCCGGGTGGATGCGCTCGGTCAGCGCGTCGAAGTCCAGCCGCCCGTCCCGCGCGATGACGATCTCCCCGTCCATCACACACCGCTCCGGCAGCCGTTCCCGCAACGCCGCCACCAGCTCGGGGAAGTACCTGGTCAGCGGCTTGCCCGTGCGGCTGCCCAGCTCCACCTCGGCCCCGTCGCGGAACACCACCGCCCGGAACCCGTCCCACTTCGCCTCGTAGTGCATGCCGGGCGGGATCGCCGCCACCGACTTGGCGAGCATGGGCTTCACGGGCGGCATCACGGGCAGATCCATGCTCCGATTCTGCTCCGAGACCGAATGAAATGCCCGGTGTGCGAGGTTCGTGTGGCGCGCCTACCGTGGCTCGCATGGGTGACGCGGTGGAACTGGAGGCGGGCGGCCGGACCGTACGGCTGTCCAGCCCGGACAAGGTCTTCTTCCCGGAGCGCGGCTTCACCAAGCTGGACCTCGCCCGCTACTACCAGGCCGTCGGCCCCGGCATCCTGCGCGCCCTGCGCGACCGGCCGACCACCCTGGAGCGCTACCCGGACGGAGTCACCGGCGAGTCCTTCTTCCAGAAGCGGGCACCCAAGAACATGCCCGACTGGATCCCGACCGCCCACATCACCTTCCCCAGCGGCCGCAGCGCCGACGAGATGTGCCCCACCGAGGAGGCGGCCGTCCTGTGGGCCGCCCAGTTCGGCACCCTCACCTTCCATCCCTGGCCGGTGCGCCGCGACGACGTCGACCGCCCCGACGAACTCCGCATCGACCTCGACCCGCAGCCCGGCACCGACTACGACGACGCCGTCCGCGCCGCCCACGAACTGCGCGCCGTCCTCGACGAGTTCGGCGGCCTGCGCGGCTGGCCCAAGACCTCCGGCGGCCGGGGCCTGCACGTCTTCGTCCCCATCGCGCCGCACTGGACCTTCACCCAGGTGCGGCGCGCGGCCATCGCCGTCGGACGCGAGATGGAACGCCGGATGCCGGACCAGGTGACGATCAAGTGGTGGAAGGAGGAACGGGGCGCCCGCATCTTCCTGGACTACAACCAGACCGCCCGGGACCGCACGATCGCCTCCGCCTATTCCGTACGTCCGCGCCCGCACGCCCCGGTCTCGGCGCCCCTGCGCTGGGATGAGGTCGGCCCCGCGCACCCCCGGGACTTCGACATCGCGACCATGCCGGGCCGCTTCGCCGAACTGGGTGACGTGCACGCCGGCATGGACGAGCACGCCTTCTCGCTGGAGGCGCTCCTGGAACTGGCGCGCCGCGACGAGCACGATCACGGGCTCGGTGATCTGCCGTATCCGCCGGAGTACCCGAAGATGCCGGGGGAGCCGAAGCGGGTGCAGCCGAGCAAGGCGAGGAAGGAGGCGCCTTCGCCGAAGGCGCCTCCCGGGGCGTGACCTCACGGTGCGGTGGCCCGGTGGCCCGGTGGCCCGGTGGCCCGGTGGCCCGGTGGCCTACAACTCCTTGATCCGGATGTCCCGGTACGAGACGACGTCCGTCGTGCCGTGCACCTGGAGGCCGATGTAGCCGGAGGCGAACCGCCGCCCGTCCGTGCCCGGGTCGTCCGGGCGGGGCGGGGAGAAGTCCTGGCCGCCGAGGTTGTCGAACTCGTTGATCAGCACGCCGTTGCGGTGGACCGAGTAGTGCTGGCCGACCACCCGGATCTCGTAGTCGTTCCAGGTGCCCTTCTGAGTGACGCCGGCACCGGCGAGCCCCACCCGGTCGAAGCCGTAGACCGAGCCCGTCTTGTACATGTCGCCGTCGGGCCGGTCGAGCACCTGCACCTCGTGCCCGTACTTGATGGCGACCCACTCCGGCCGCGACTCCTCCGGGTGGTCATGGACCCACGGGAACCGCACGAACACACCGGAGTTGGCGTTACCGGTGCCCGGAGCGTCGTCGCGCCACTGGAGCCTGAGCGAGAAGTCGCCGTACGTGCGCTGCGGGAACCACAGCATGCCCAGGCCGGCCTGCGTGGTGCCGGAGGTGATCGACCCGTCGGCGTTCAGCGCGAACGAACCGCCGCCCGCCTGCCGCCACTTGGCGAAGGAATCCGCGCTGCCGTCGAGGATCGGGCGGTAGCCCTCGGTCTGGCCGGGCGTGCCGAGCCCCGACGCGCGGGCCGCCTCCCGCACGGCGTCGTACTCGCGCTGGTCGACCACCTTCTCCTTCAGAAGCCTGTCCAGGACCGCTCTCACGTGCTTGAGGAACAGCGCCTGCGAGGTCCACTCCTTCTCGTCCTCGATCAACTCGCCGATCCTGCACCGGTTGTTCGTCACCCGGTTGGGCACACCCGAGTCGACCGTGCCGACGATCACCGTCAACCGCTCGTCGTACTCCGGGCACGGGGGCGCGGGCACCCCGCCGGCCACCACCGTGAAGCTCACCGTGCGGGCGGCGGAGGTGTTGCCCGCCTTGTCGCTCGCCCGGTACGCCACGGTGTGCGCGCCCGCACGGTCGACCACCACGGGGATGCTGTATGCGATATACGGGCCACCGTCGAGGGAATACTCGATCCGGTCGACGCCCGAACCGCCGTGGTTGTCGGTGGCGCTCACGGTGACGCTCGCCCGGCCCACATACGCCCCGTCGGAGTTCCGCGTACCGTCGACGGCCACACCCGTCACCGGCGGGGTCGTGTCCTGCGGGAGTGCCGGGACCACCGTGAACCGCACGCTCTTCTCCGCGGCCACGTTGCCGGCCTTGTCGGTGGCCCGGTAGCGGACGGTGTGCGCGCCCGCCTGGTGCACCATCACGGGGGCGGTGTACGGCTGCCAGGCACCGGAGCCGACCGCGTACTCGATGGTGTTGACCCCGGAGCCGGTGTCGGAGGCCGTGACGGTGACGGTGGCCATGTCGACGTAGGTCCCGTCGGTGTTCTGCCGGCCGCTCACCGTCGCCGAGGTGTCCGGTGGCGTCGTGTCGTCGGAGGCCGGTGGGACGACCGTGAACCGCGCGCTCTTCTCCGGCGACACGTTGCCCGCCTTGTCGAGTGCGCGATAGCGGATGGTGTGACTGCCGGCCTGGTCCACGACGACGGGTGCGGTGTACGGAAGCCAGTCGCCCGTATCTCCGACCGCGTACTGTATGCCGTCGACACCCGAACCGCCGTCCTCGTCGGTCGCGCTGATCGCGACGCTCGCCGAACCGACGTACTCGCCCTGCGCGTTCTGCGCCCCGGTCACCTGCGCGGCCGTCTCGGGCGGTGTGGTGTCCTCGCCGCCGCCCTCGGTCACCACGAGGATGCCTTGCATCTGACCGTGGCCGGGAATCGTGCAGTGGTAGAAGTACCGGCCCGGGGTGAGCGTGACCTCGGCGGTGTGGCGGCCGCCCATGGCGTCGTGCGGGTTGGCGAGGATGTTCAGCGCCACGTCGTCGTTGAACTCGGGATCCGAGGTCACGAACGTCAGCGTGTGCGGCATGCCGGTGGTGTTGCCGGTCGCCGCGCTGTTCTCGAAGACGATCGTCGCCGGACCCGCGACGGCCGTCGCGGGCGCGGAGGTGTACCTGTCGATGTCGTTGCCGGCGGTCCAGGTGAGCACCTGGGCGGCGGCCGGTTCCGCCACCTCCTCGGATTCCGCGACGGACACGGCCTGCAGCCCGAGCATCACCAGCACGGCCGCCAACAGGGCCGTCCACATTCTTCGCTGCCGTGTCACCGCGTCCCCCTCGCCAGCTGACCGGCGGCCGGGGTCGGCCCGCCGCCGGTGTACGTGACCCGCCACAGCGCCGACCTGGCGTCCGAGGTGAAGAAGCCGCGGCCGTAGTCGAGGACGTACAGGGCGCCGTCCGGACCGAACTTCCAGTCCATGAGGTTCTTGATGCCGTCGTTGCCGATCGGCACGATCTTCTTCAGGGACTCCGCGTGGACCGGCAGACCGCCGTCGCCGTGGTTCGCCGGGTCGGTGAGCACGGCGTTGCGCGGCTGGTCGGCGTCGTAGAAGTCACCGACGAACCACTTGCCGTCCCAGTAGGCGGGCCACTTCGTGGAGCTGGTGCTCGCCGCGTCGTAGCGGTAGACCGGCCCGTTCATCGCGGCCTGTCCGCCGCCCTTGAGCCACGGCAGCCGGTAGGTGGCCTCCTCCTGCCGGTACGAGGGGACACCGTTCGCGTCGCGCGGGAAGTCCGGCGCGCCGCCCTGCGGGGAGTACCAGATGTTGTTGCCGGTGACCGGCGGCAGGTTGACCAGGCCGTCGTTGTTCGGCGACTCGTTCTTCGGGTGGTCGCAGTCGTACCAGCCGAGCGGCTGGGCCGGATCCGGCAGGTTGCGGTCCCGGTAGGGCTGCCGGTTGCCCATGCAGTAGGGCCAGCCCCGGTTGCCCGCCTTGGTGATCACGGCGAAGGTGTCGTACTTCGCCGGGCCCCAGGTCGGCGACGGAGCACCGGCGTCCGGGCCGACCCAGCCCGCGTACAGGATGTCGGTCTGCCGGTCCACGAAGATGCGCGCCGGGTTGCGCACGCCCATCACATAGATCTCGCCGCGGGTCTTGCCGCCGCCCTCGGCGGTCTCCCGCCCGGTGAAGAGGTTACCCTCGGGGAGCGTGTACGTCCCGTCGGGTTCCGGGTGGATGCGCAGGATCTTGCCGTTGAGGTTGTTGGTGTTGCCGGCGGTGCGGCGCGCGTCGGCGAAGGAGACGCCCTTGTAGGCCGGCTGCGGGTTGTTGCCGGAGTAACCGCCGCTGAAACCGCTGGAGTTGTTGTCACCGGTGGCGATGTACAGGTTGCCCTTGGAGTCCCAGGCCATCCCGCCGCCCGCGTGGCAGCAACTGTGCACCTGCACCGGCCACGTGAGCAGCACCTTCTCGCTGCCCAGGTCCAGTCTGTTCGTCGCGAGGTCGAACGTGAAGCGGGAGACGCGCCGTTCGGCCATCCGCTTGTCGCGGTCGAGTCCCGCGTGGGGTGTGTAGTGGAGGTACACCCAGCCGTTCTGCTGGAAGCGCGGGTCGAGTTCGATGCCGAGCAGGCCCTCCTCGACCTTGACCAGTTCGTCGCCGCCGCCCTTGTTGCCGAAGACGGTCAACTCGCCTGCCAGGGTCACCTTCTTGGCCGCCGGGTCGTAGACGTGGATCTCCCCGCGGCCCTTGCCGATGTCCGGGTCGTTCCAGTCGGTGATCACGGGCTGGGAGGAGTCGGCGCCGCCCCGGCCGATGTAGAGCACCCGGCCGTCGGGCGCGGTGACCAGGCCGTGCGGTTCGCCGATCTGGTCGTTCAGGCCGGGCTGGTTGGGCTGGGTGAGCCGCTCCGCCCTGTAGTTGCCGGTGACGGTCGCCTTGCAGTCGGCCTGCGCCAGACGGGTGGTCCACAGCAGCGCGCCGCGCAGATGCGCGCGGAAGTCCGCCTCGTCGTACGACGACACCGTGCCGCCCATGGCGGTGTAGAAGGAGCGTCCGCCGTCGTAGTCCCGGCACCAGCTCACGGGGTGGTCCCAGCCGTTGGCGCTCGCGCCCGGCTGGTAGGTCGACTCCCGTACACGGGCGACTGTATGCACGTCTCCCGACGGGTTCTTCACCCAGTTGAACCACCGGTCGGGCCGCTTCCACTGGACCGGCAGGTCCCGGGTGGCCGGATGACGACGGTCGCCGACCTCGACGGTGGCCCGCTGCACGGCCGTCGGGCTGGACGCGGCCGGGCGGGCGCCGACGAGACCGGTGAACCAGTCCGAGTACGGCTCCGCGCGGGCCGCGTCGTGGAGGCCGACGAAACCGCCGCCGGCCTCCATGTAGGCCTCCAGGCCCGCTTCCTGCTCCGGGTCCAGGATGTCTCCGCCGCCGGTCAGGAACACGATCGCGTGGTAGGTGCCCAACTCCGCCTCGTCGGTGAAGACCGCGGCGTCGCCGGTCGCCTCGACCTCGTAGCGCTGGTCCGCCGGGCCGGTCAGCCCGAGGTTCTCGATGGCCTGGATCCCGGCGTTCACGACGGGGGACTCGTCCCCGGCCGCCGCGGACCCGTGGAAGAGCAGCACCCGTACGTTCGCGCCGCCCGGCGGCGACGTGACGGACATCGTTGTCAGGCCCGGATCCGGATCCGGACGCGCGGTGGCGGTCGGGCCCGACAGCAGCCCGGCGGCGACGACCCCGCCGGCCACGGCGGCTACCCAGGCCCGTCGTCCGGTGCTTCTCGCGCCTTTCGTGCTCAACCCTCGTAAGTGCATGGGCACCTCCTCGGTCACAGCGACAGCGCAAAGGAAGCTAGACCCCTTTGCGTGACGCGCCAATACGTATGACCGGACTGGCACGAACTTTGTCCTGGGTGTGGAGAAACGGGAGCCGGACCGCTACCGTCTCACCCGTTCATCACAGGTGCGCCTCCGCAAATTCCGTATCAGGGTGGGGAGTTCCGCATGGACAGACGCGGATTCAACCGGCGTGTGCTGCTGGGCGGCGCGGTCGTCGCGACATCGTTGTCCCTGGGACCCGAGGCCATGAGTGCCGCCACCCCGGCGCGCACCGCCCCGGCCGGGGGCGAGGTCAGGCGCCTCAAGCTGTACGCCGAGAAGCTGGCCGACGGGCAGATGGGATACGGCTTCGAGAAGGGCGGGGCGACGATCCCCGGACCGCTGATCGAACTCAACGAGGGCGACACGCTGCACATCGAGTTCGAGAACACGATGGACGTCGCGGTGAGTCTGCACGTGCACGGTCTGGACTACGAGATCACCAGCGACGGCACGAAGCTCAACCGCAGCGACGTGGAGCCGGGCGGTACCCGCACCTACACCTGGCGCACCCACGCCCCCGGCCGTCGCAAGGACGGCACCTGGCGGGCCGGCAGCGCGGGCTACTGGCACTACCACGACCACGTCGTCGGCACGGAACACGGCACCGGCGGCATCCGCAGGGGCCTGTACGGTCCGGTGATCGTCCGGCGCGAGGGGGACGTCCTGCCCGACAGGACGCACACCGTCGTCTTCAACGACATGCTGATCAACAACCAACCGGCGCACAGCGGCCCGGACTTCGAGGCCACGGTAGGGGACCGGGTCGAGTTCGTGATGATCACGCACGGCGAGTTCTACCACACCTTCCACATGCACGGTCACCGCTGGGCGGACAACCGCACGGGCATGCTCACCGGGCCCGACGACCCCAGCCAGGTCATCGACAACAAGATCGTGGGCCCGGCGGACTCCTTCGGCTTCCAGGTGATCGCGGGGGAGGGCGTCGGGGCGGGCGCGTGGATGTACCACTGCCACGTGCAGAGCCACTCCGACATGGGGATGGTGGGGCTGTTCCTGGTCAAGAAGACGGACGGGACGATCCCGGGCTACGAGCCGCACGAGCACGGGTCCGGGCACGCCCACTGACCGCCCAAGCGGGTACCCGGCGCCCCGAGATCCCGGGCACGGGCGCCGGCGATGACGTCGAGAGCGCTCTCACTCCCGCTCTCTCACCAGGGCTATCCTGATCGGCACCCGCCGGTGAGGAGTCCCGAAGTGACCGAGACAGTGCCGCGTCCCACCCTGGAGGCCGTGGCCGCGCTGGCCGGGGTGTCGCGGGCCACCGCCTCCCGGGTGGTCAACGGCGGGGACGGTGTGCGGGAGCCGCTGGTCGAACGGGTCCGGAGGGCGGTCGAGGAGCTCGGGTACGTGCCCAACCAGGCCGCCCGCAGCCTGGTGACGAGACGGCAGGACGCCATCGCCGTGGTCGTCGCCGAACCGGAGACCCGGGTCTTCGCGGACCCGTTCTTCGCGCTGCAACTGCGCGGGATCAGCAAGGAGCTGACGGCTCACGACAACCAGCTCGTGCTGCTGCTCACCGAGGGCCGTGACGACCACGCCCGGGTCGGCCGCTACCTCGCCGGCGGTCACGTCGACGGGGCGCTCGTGTTCTCGCTGCACCTCGACGACCCGCTGCCCGGGCTGATCCGGCGGGCGGGCATCCCCACCGTCTTCGGGGGACGCCCCGGCTGGAACGACGACGGCGACGGCGAGGGCGTCGTGTACGTCGACAGCGACAACCGGGGCGGCGCCCGCCAGGCCGTACGCCATCTCGTCGGCCTCGGCCGCAGCCACGTCGCCCACATCACCGGCCCTCTCGACCAGACCTCGGCGGCGGACCGGCTCGACGGGTTCCGGGACGTCCTGCCCGACGCCGACCCGCGGATGGTGGTGGAGGGCGACTTCACGCCGGCCGGCGGCGAGCTGGCGATGCGGGAACTCCTCGACCGCTGCCCCGGCGTGGACGCCGTGTTCGCCGCCAACGACCTGACCGCCGCCGGTGCCCTGCGGGTACTGCGCGAGCACGGGCGGCGGGTGCCCGAGGACGTCGCCGTGATCGGCTTCGACGACATGCTGCCCGTCGCCGAACAGACCGATCCGCCGCTCACCACGATCCGTCAGGACATCGAGGAGATGGGCCGACTGATGGCCCGCCTGCTGCTGCGCGGCCCCGAGCGCCCCACCACCGCCAAGGAGGCGGCACCGCCCGGCGTCGTCCTGCCGACGACCCTGGTCCGCCGCGCCACCGCCTGACGCCGCTACACCTGCTGCGGCGGCGCGCTCCTGAGCACCGCGAAGCGGGCACCGTACGGGTCGGCGAGCTCGGCGATCCGGCCGACGTCGGCCAGGTCCGTCGCCGGCAGGCGCACCGTGCCGCCCCGTTCCCGCGCCGTGCTGACCGCCGCGTCCGCGTCCGGCACCTCGAAGTACGGCAGCCAGGTCCCGGACGCCGCCTGGGTCGGGTCGTCCTCCAGCGGGACGAGGCCGCCGAACATGGCGCCGGACTCGGTGCCCTGGGGATGGACGGTGGTGTACGTGTTCCCGGCGAACGTGAAGGCGGAGGTCTCCCATCCGAACAGCGCGTGGTAGAAACCGGCGGCCGCGGGCAGGTCCGGTGTGTACAGCTCCAGCCAGCACAGTGCGCCGGGTTCCTGCACGACGTCCAGGCCCTTGCCGGCCGCGGGCTGCCAGATGCCGAAGGACACGCCCGCCTGGTCGGCGAGGATCGCCGCGCGGCCGAGATCCATGACGTCCATGGGCTGCATGAGCACCGAGCCGTGCGCCTGCTCGGCCGCCTTCGCGGTGGCGTCGGCGTCCGGCGTCCGGAAGTACACGGTCCAGGAGGGCGGGCCCTGGTCCGGGGTGGTCTGCATGCCGCCCGCGGCCGTTCTGCCGTCGAGCTGGAAGAAGCCGTAACCGCCGGCCTCCGGCCCGCCGGGCCGGAACCGCCAGCCGAGGATCGCGCCGTAGAAGGAGGCGGCGCCCTCGATGTCGGGAGTGCCGAGGTCGAGCCAGTTCGGAGCGCCGGTGACATAACGGGTGGTGAGCATCTCTGCCCTCCTCTGAGGGGTCCCGTTGCCTGCACTGCCGAGTCTCGCACCGCGCACTGACACACGCGCGGGGTCCGGCCGACGGGTCAGGTCACCCTGGGTGACCGGCGGACGTCGTCTTGTCGTACCGCGCTCCGCGCGCCGCCGTGCGCCGGGGTGCCCGGCCGGGTCATCATCGGGCGGCCGGAGGCCTCGGACGCGGCGTTGATCGCACGTTGATGGAACGTTTTCCGCCGCCCGGCACGCTCTGGTCCATGCACATCGACACCATCACCCCGGCCGGTCCCGGCTGGCAGACCCAGGCCCTGTGCGCACAGACCGGGGCGGACTTCTTCTTCCCCGAGCCGGGCAGCTCGGTACGGGAGGCGAAACGCATCTGCGGCATGTGCGAGATGCGGACCGCGTGCCTGGAGTACGCGCTGGCCAACGACGAGCGCTTCGGCGTGTGGGGCGGCCTGTCGGAGAAGGAACGCCTGCAGCTGAGGCGCGCGCGACCTTGACGCGCCGAAGCCATGGCCGGCCGTCGGGCTGAAGGCCCTGGCCCGCCGTCACGCTGCGACCCCGGCCCAAGGCGCCGCCGGACCGCAACTCGACCGCACGCCCCGGTCCACGGCGTCAGGGCGGGGGCGTCGTGCCGGGGCGGTCGGGCCGGGCGGGCGCGCGCCGGGCTCCGGAACCGGGACACCCGGTTCCGGTCGTTCCGGCCGCACCCGACCCCCCGTACGCGGCGTCAGCCGGCGGCGCGGGCCGCCATCCGCGCCTTGCGCGCGGCCAGCTTCTCGTCGAACTTCGCGGCCTCGGAGTCCAGGCCGCCCATGTACAGGCCGAGTTCCTCCTGCGCCTTGAGGCCCTCCGGGCCGAGGCCGTCGATCTCCAGGACCCTCAGGAAGCGCAGCACGGGCTGGAGCACGTCGTCGTGGTGGATGCGCATGTTGTAGATCTCGCCGATCGCCATCTGCGCGGCGGCCCGCTCGAAGCCGGGCATGCCGTGGCCGGGCATCCGGAAGTTCACGATCACGTCGCGCACCGCCTGCATCGTCAGGTCGGGCGCCAGCTCGAAGGCCGCCTTCAGCAGGTTCCGGTAGAAGACCATGTGCAGGTTCTCGTCGGTCGCGATGCGGGCCAGCATGCGGTCGCAGACCGGGTCCCCGGACTGGTGGCCGGTGTTGCGGTGCGAGACGCGGGTCGCCAGCTCCTGGAAGGCGACGTAGGCCACCGAGTGGAGCATGGAGTGACGGTTGTCCGACTCGAAGCCCTCGCTCATGTGGGCCATCCGGAACTGCTCCAGCTGGTCCGGGTCCACCGCGCGCGAGGTGAGCAGGTAGTCGCGCATCACGATGCCGTGCCGGCCCTCCTCCGCGGTCCAGCGGTGCACCCAGGTGCCCCAGGCGCCGTCACGGCCGAAGAGGGAGGCGATCTCGTGGTGGTAGCTGGGGAGGTTGTCCTCCGTGAGAAGGTTGACCACCAGCGCGATCCGGCCGATCTCGGTGACCTTGGACTGCTCCTTCTCCCAGGCCTCGCCGTCCTCGAAGATGCCGGGGAAGTTGCGGCCGTCACTGAACGGCACGTACTCGTGCGGCATCCAGTCCTTGGCGACCTTCAGGTGCCGGTTGAGCTCCTGCTCGACCACTTCCTCCAGCGCGTACAGCAGGCGGGCGTCGGTCCAGGCGGAGGACGGGCTGCCGAGGTGAGGGGAAGTGATCGTCACGGGTACTCCATGGGGACGCGGAACTGAAGTCGGAAACGGCCGGCGAGCGGTGCCTGCCTGTACCTACGGAATCGTAGGCTACGTACCCGTAGGTTACGAGACCGTAGGTTAAGAACGATGTAAAGATCCCTGATCAGGCGTGTACCCCCGGCGTGGCGAACGATTCCGGAACCGCAGGTTAAAGGCCGAAAGGCCACCGCGTGGACCAGGTCAGGCGTACAACTCCCGCATCCGCACCGAGAGGCATGTCACACAGCCCTCGAGCTTCTCGAACTCGCCGATGTCCACCAGGACCGGTTCGTGGCCGAGGTCGGCGAGCAGGTCCGCGGTCTTCGGCGCGCTCGACGCCATCAGCAGCCTGTCGCCGCCGAGCAGCACCACGTGCGCCCCGGACTCCTCCGGCACCGACAGGAACCGCGGGAACAGCGACGGCCTGTCCACCTTCGGGATGTGCCCGATGACCGTCCCGTCCGGCAGCGCCGTGACCGCCGACTTCAGATGCAGCACCTTGCTCACGGGCACGGCGACGACGCGCGCCCCGAGCGGCTCGAAGGCGGCCCGCAGCTGCTGCACGCCGGCCGCGTTGGTGCGTCCGCCCCGGCCGACGTAGATCGTGTCGCCGGTCTTCAGCACGTCGCCGCCGTCCAGGGTGCCCGGCTCCCAGACCCAGTTCACCGAGCAGCCCAGGCGGGCCACGGCCTCCTCGACGCCCATGGTCTCCTGGCGCCGGGACTCGGCGCCGGGCCGGGTGATCAGCGCGACGTTCTTGTACATGACGACGGTGTCCTCGACGAACACCGAGTCCGGGCAGTCGTCGGCCGCCTCCACCTCGATGGTCTCCCAGCCGTGCGTGCGCAGGGCCTCGACGTACGCCTTCCACTGTTCGAGCGCGAGGCCGACGTCGACCGTGTCCCGGTCGATGTGCGTCACCAGACCTTCGGCGAGGCGCGGACCGGGGCGGCGGACGAGGGCCTTCTTGCTGGGCACGAGCGTGACTCCGTATCGGGTGGGACGTGTCGGGACCGGGCCGGCGGTGCTCCGGGATCACCGGAATCCGTCGGGCGTCAGCGGACCATCATGCAGCGCCCTGCCGGCGGACGACACCCCCGGGGCCGCCGGCGCGGGTGGCGAAGCCGTGCCGGCGCCGCGCGTGGACGGGCGTCCCGGTCAGGCGGACCCGGACCGGAGATGATCGCGCAGGCGGCGGGCGACCTGGCCCATGAGGGCCTCGGCGTCGGGCTGGCTGCCCGCGGCCACCTGCGACTCGGTCAGGGCGGCGACGGCGTAGGTCCGGCCGTCGGCGTGCTCGACGACGCCGACCTCGTGGCGCAGGTTGAGCAGGGTGCCGGTCTTCGACGACCAGGTGGAGGCGTCGGAGGTGAAGTCCGGGGCGAGGCGGTGGCGCAGCAGGTTGTCGGCCAGGAGACCGCGCAGGCGTGCGGCGATGTCCGGGTGGATCGCCGGGGTCTGCGCGCCCGGGGTGCGCGGCCGGGGCCGCCAGAGCGCCTGGAGGAGGTCGACGAACGCGCGTGCCGTACCCGTGTTGGCGCGCGAGGTGTCCAGCTGCGGCAACCGGTGGCCGCGCCCCGGGGTGCCGGACTCGATCGCGAGGGCGTGGGCGAGGTGCACCTCCGCCGGGTCGAAGCGCTCCACCGGGGTCTCGGTCAGCTCGTGCATGGTGTGCCGTACGGAGATCCCCCGCAGTCCGAAGGCGTGCACGGTCGCCGCGACCTGGTCGGGCGGGGTGAGCGCGAAGAGGGCGTCGGCGGCGACGCTGTCGCTGATGCAGACGCTGAGGTAGAGCAGGTCGTCCACGGCGATCCGGGCGCTGTGGCGGAACCGGCTCAGGCCGGTCGGACCCGGGGTGGTGACCCGCCCGGGTGTCACCTCGACCGTCGCGGCGCCGTCGAGTTCACCGCGCCGGATGCGTTCCAGCGTCGCCAGCGCGAGCGGGACCTTGGTGAGGGAGGCGACGGGGAACTCTATGTCGGGTTCGATGCCGATCTCCTCGCCGGTGTCCAGGTCGCGGACCAGGAACGAGCCGCCCAGTCCGCCCTCGCGCAAGGTCCGGCGCAGCTGCCCGAGCAGTCTCTCGGTGTTCGTGTTCACAGGGACTCCTCCGTGGACTGCACTGGCCGTAGGGACTGCGTAGGCTGCGTGGGCTCCGCGGGCCGTGCGGGCTGTGTGGCGCCCAGGCACCGGGCGACGGCGTCCGCGCACGTGCGGCCCGTGCGGGTGGCGTCGGCGTCCGCCTCGTCGGCCACGGCCAGGGCGTACCCCCGTGCGAAACCGGGGCCGAGCTCGCCGACGGGCCGCCAGTGCAGGCTCAGTTCGCGGGCCTGCGCCGGCGAGCACAGCAGGGTGTCGCCCCGGCTCAGCACGTCCGCCGCGGCGGTGGCCACGGTCCGCGCCACGGCCAGCTGCGCCGGGCGCAGCCCGACGGCGTCGCGCAGGCGGACCAGACGGTCCCGGACGTGCGGCACGTCGTCCTCCGGCTGGAGCCACACGCGGCGCGGCCTCCGCTCGCGCCCGGCCCGGCCGGGCCGCAGGACGTCCAGGTAGACCGCCGAGCCGCCCGGGTCGTCCGCGAGCGCCAGTCCCAGGGGTACCGTCCAGGCCGCCTCGCGGGGCGGTACCGCCAGCAGGGCCGCGCGCACCTGCCGGGACGTCAGCAGGTCGGCGCGCTCCGCGGGACCGGCGGGGCGCGGGTCGAGGAGGATCCCGTGGTCGTGCGCCGCCGCGATGAGGTGGGCGAGGGCACCGGTGGGGCAGATGGCGGGGACGGCGACGCGCAGCGGTCTGTGCCGTGCGGTCTCCGCCTCGTGGTCGAGCCGGTCGGCCAGCCGTACCAGCTGCTGGGCCAGCGGCAGCATGTCCCGGCCGAACGCTGTCAGGGTCACCGCACGCGGGGACCGCTCCAGCAGCCGTTCGCCCAGGCGCTGTTCCAGCGCGGCGACGCGACGGCTCACGACCGACTGGGCCGTCCGGGCCGCCGCCGCGCCCACCGTGAAACTGCCGTGCTCGCTCACGCTGACGAACGCACGGCAGGCCGCTACAAGATCCACGGACCCACTATGCCAAAACAGCATGGGAGCGCGTCCAAGTGTCTTGGACAGCGGTGCCCTTCGGCCCCGAGGGTGGTCTCCGTGCCGGGTGCTTCCCGGGCACGGCGTTCCATCACGACACGACGATCCACAAGTCGCTCGACGAGTACTCCCTCGACGAGCCCTTCGACGGTCCTGGAGGTCCATCCCATGACGTACCCGCATCGCAAGCGCCGCGGCGCCGCCTGGGCGGCCGGCTTACTCGCCCTCGCCGCGCTCCCGGCATGCGGCCAGGAGACCGGGGCCGCGTCCGGCTCCGCCGCCGACTCCCCGCGCTCCGCGTCCTCCGCGTCCTCCGCGGCGGCCCCGGGAGCCACCGCGGGCGCGTTCCGGCAGCTGGAGCGCGAGTTCGACGCGCGGCTCGGTGTCTACGCCCTGGACACCGGCACCGGCCGGACGGTCGCCTACCAGGCGGACGAACGGTTCGCGTACGCCTCGACGTTCAAGGCGCTCGCGGTGGGCGCGGTGCTCCACAAGCGCGGACCGGAGGGCATCGACAAGGTGGTCACCTACTCGCGCGAGGACGTGGTCGCCAACTCGCCCGTGACGGAGAACTTCGTCGGGACCGGGATGAGTCTGCGCGAGCTGTGCGCCGCCACCCTCTGGTACAGCGACAACACGGCGGCCAACCTGCTCTTCGACGAACTCGGCGGCCCCGACGGCCTGGAGAAGGTCCTGGAACGACTCGGCGACGACGTCACCGAGATGGACCGGTACGAGCCGGAGCTCAGCGACGGCACGCCGGGCGACGTCCGTGACACGAGCACGCCCCGCGCGCTGGCCGGGAGCCTGCGGGCGTTCCTGCTCGGCAAGGCCCTGGACCGGGACGAGCGCGCGCTCCTCAGGACGTGGATGAAGACGAACACCACCGGCGAGACGCTCATCATGGCCGGCCTCCCGGACGACTGGACCGTGGCCGACAAGAGCGGCACCGCCGGCTACGGGGGACGCAACGACATCGCCGTGGTGTGGCCGGACGACGGGGCCGACCCGATCGTGCTGGCGGTCCTGTCCAGCCGGGACGAGCAGGGCGCCGCACACCGCGACGCGCTGATCGCCGAGGCGGCCACCGTGGCGGTGAACGGCCTGGGACACCGGGAAGCGTAGCCTGCCGCCGGTTCCGGGGCTCCGGTTCCGGGGCTCCGGTTCCCGGGCTCCGGCTTCCGGCCTCCGGGTCCCGGTTTCCGGTCCCCGGCCTCCGGGTCCCGGCCTCGGGTTCCAGGCCTCCGGGTCCCGGCCTCGGGTTCCAGGCCCCCGGCCTCGGGTCCCCGGCCCCCGGCCTCGGGTCCCCGCCCTCCGCCCTCCGACCCTCGGGCCCCGGCCCGTCGGAACGGCCGGGACGGTCGCACCCGTCCCGGCCGGCCGGGGCAGCACGCCCCGCCTCACCGTCCCGTCGTCGCGCCTCGCCGTCGGGTCTCGCCGCCCCGTCTCACCGTCTCCCCTCACCGCCCCCTGACGACCTTCGTCGTTTCCGCCGTCACCCGCCGCAGGTGTTCGCCGGTGAACGAGCCCTCCGCGGCGAGGAGTTGGCGGGGCGTGCCCTCGAAGACGATCCGGCCGCCGTCGCGGCCCGCGCCCGGGCCGAGGTCGATGACCCAGTCGGCGTGCGCCACGACGTCCAGGTCGTGCTCGACGACCACGACCGTGTTGCCCGTGTCGACCAGCCGGTCCAGCAGCGTCAGCAGCCCGTCGACGTCGGACATGTGCAGTCCGGTCGTCGGTTCGTCCAGGACGTACACCGTCCCCGTCCGGTGCAGCCGCGTCGCCAGCTTGATGCGCTGCCGCTCGCCGCCGGAGAGCGTGGACAGCGGCTGCCCCAGGGTGAGGTAGGCGAGGCCGACGTCGGACAGCGCGCGCAGCCGGCGCCGTACGCCCGGGTCGTCGAAGAAGCCGAGCGCCTGACCGGCCGTCATCTCCAGGACGTCCGCGACGGACCGGCCGCCGACGGTCAGCCGCAGCACCTCGTCCTTGAAGCGCCGGCCCTCGCAGTCGTGGCAGGTCGTCGTCACCGGGTCCATGAACGCCAGGTCGGTGAAGATGATCCCGCGCCCCTCGCAGGTCCCGCACGCGCCGGTGGAGTTGAAGCTGAACAACCCGGGCTCGGCCCCCGTCTCCCGGGCGAAGATCCTCCGGACCGTGTCCATGACGCCGACGTAGGTGGCCGGAGTGGACCGCCCGGAGATGCCGATCGACGACTGGTCGACGACCACGGCGTCGGGGTGCGCGGCGGTCAACTCCGCGACCAGTGTGCTCTTCCCGGACCCGGCGACCCCGGTCACCACGGTGAGCACCCCGGTCGGGAACCGCACGGTCACGTCCCGCAGGTTGTGCCGGTCGGCGCCCTTCACCGCCAGCTCGCCGGTGGCCCGCCGCACCTCGTCCTTGACCGGCGTACGGCGGCGCAGGCACCGCCCGGTCGGGGTGTCCGCCCGGGCCAGCGCGGCCGGTGTCCCCTCGAACACCACCCGTCCGCCGTCGGCGCCGGCGCCCGGCCCCATGTCGACGACGTGGTCGGCCAGCGCGATGACGTCCGGGTCGTGCTCGACGACCAGCACGGTGTTCCCCTTGTCGCGCAGCCGCAGCAGCAGGTCGCCGAGCCGTCCGACGTCCCGCGGGTGCAGACCCACGCTGGGTTCGTCGAAGATGTACGTCATTCCGGTCAGGCTGGAGCCGAGATGGCGCACGGTCTTCAGCCGCTGCCCCTCGCCGCCGGAGAGCGTGGCGGTCTCCCGGTCGAGGCTGAGGTAGCCGAGGCCGATCGCGTCGATCCGTTCGAGGGCGGTGACCGCGGCCCCGGCGATGGGCGCGGCGACCGGGTCGTCGATCTCCTTCAGCACGCCGATCAGGTCGCTGACCTGCATCCGGGTGCAGTCGGCGATGGTGCGGCCGTTGATCCGGGTGGCGAGCGCCGCCCGGTTGAGCCGCGCGCCGGCGCAGGCCGGGCAGGTGCCCTCGGCCAGGTACTCCCGTACGAGATCGCGGGTCCTCTGGCTCATGGCGGACAGGTCGCGCTTCAGGTAGAGCCGCTCGAACCGGTCGGCGAGACCCTCGTACTCGGTGGTCCAGGTGCCGCCGCTGCCGTGGACGGTGACCTTGCTGCCGGGGCGGCCGCGCATCAGGAACTCCCGCTCGGCGGCGGTGAACGCGCCGACCGGTTTGTGCGGGTCCAGGTCGTCGGAGTTCGTGTACGCCTGCCCCTGCCAGGTCCCCGCCGCGAACGGCGGGAAGCGCACCGCCCCGTCCGCCAGCGACCGCTGCGGGTCCAGGATGCGGTCCCAGTCGGGCCGTACCGCCCGCCCGAGCCCGTCGCAGCCGGGGCACATGCCCGCCGGGTCGTTGAACGAGTACGCCGTCGCCGGTCCGGCGCTCGGGGTGCCGTGCCGGGAGAACAGCACCCGGATCACCGAGTAGACGTCGGTCATCGTGCCGACCGTGGACCGGGAGTGGCCCCCGATCTGCCTCTGGTCGACCACGATGGCGGGGGTGAGGTCCTCCAGCGTGTCGGCGTGCGGCCGCTCGTACCTGGGCAGTCGGTTGCGCACGAACCAGGTGAACGTCTCGTTGAGCTGGCGCTGCGACTCGACCGCGATCGTGTCGAAGACGACGGACGACTTCCCCGACCCCGAAACGCCGGTGAACACGGTCAGCCGGCCCTTCGGGATGCGGAGTGTGACGTCCTTGAGGTTGTTCTGCCGGGCTCCGGTGAGGGTGATGACATCGGTCATGCGCCCGACGCTAGAAGGAATACCCGACAGCTTCTGGCGTGATTTCCCTCAGTTCTCCGTTCTCCAGCAGCAGCCACCGGGTGATGCCGGCCGACTCCAGGAACGGCAGGTCGTGACTGGCCACGATCAGCGCCCCCTCGTAGGACTCCAGGGCGGTCGTCAGCTGCCGCACGCTCGCCATGTCCAGGTTGTTCGTGGGCTCGTCCAGCATCAGCAGCTGCGGCGCGGGCTCCGCCAGCATCAGTGCGGCGAGCGTCGCCCGGAAGCGTTCGCCGCCGGACAGGGTGGCCGCCTTCTGGTCGGCGCGGGCGCCCCGGAACAGGAAGCGGGCGAGCCGGGCCCGGATCCGGTTGTTGGTGGCGTCCGGCGCGAACCGGGCCACGTTCTCGGCGACGGTCCGCTCGCCGTCGAGCACGTCCAGCCGCTGCGGCAGGAAGCGGAGCGGGACATGCGTCCGCGCCTCGCCGGACAGCGGCTCCAGCTCCCCGGCCAGTGTCCGCAGCAGCGTCGTCTTGCCCGCGCCGTTGCGCCCGATCAGCGCCATCCGCTCCGGACCGCGCAGCTCGAAGCCTCCCTCCGCCCGTGCGCCGTAGGGCAGGCGCAGGTCCTGGAGGGTGAGGACGGTACGGCCCGGGGGTACGGCCGTGTACGGCAGGTCGACGCGGATCTCGTCGTCGTCCCGTACGGCCTCCGCCGCCTCGTCGAGCCGTTCCTTCGCCTCGGCGAGCTTCTCCTCGTGCAGGATGCGGTGCTTGCCCGCGGACTCCTGTGCCGCGCGCTTGCGGGCCCCCATGACGACCTTCGGTTCGCGTTTCTGGTCCCACATCTTCTGCCCGTACCGCTTGCGGCGGGCCAACTTGAGGTGGGCGTCGGCCAGTTCGCGCTTCTGCTTCTTCAGATCGGCCTCGGCGACGCGCACCATCCGTTCGGCGGCCTCCTGTTCGGTGGCGAGCGCCTCCTCGTACGCGGAGTAGTTGCCGCCGTACCAGGTGATCCCGCCGGCGCGCAGATCGGCGATCTGGTCGACCAGGTCGAGCAGGTCACGGTCGTGGCTGACCACGACCATGACCCCCGGCCAGGCCGCGACGGCCGCGTACAGCCGCCCGCGCGCGTACAGGTCGAGGTTGTTGGTGGGCTCGTCGAGCAGCAGCACGTCCGGTCGGCGCAGCAGCAGCGCGGCCAGCCGCAGGAGCACCGACTCGCCGCCCGACACCTCGCCGACCGTGCGGTCCAGCTCGATGTGGCCGAGCCCGAGTTCTCCGAGGGTGGCGAGGGCCCGTTCCTCCACGTCCCAGTCGTCGCCGACCGTCTCGAAGTGCTCGTCGGCCACGTCACCGGCCTCGATCGCGTGCAGCGCGCTCCGCCGGGCGGCGATGCCGAGCGCCTCGTCGACCCGCAGGGAGGTGTCGAGGGTGACGTTCTGCGGGAGATGGCCGACCTCGCCCGCCACGCGCACGGTTCCGTCGGACGGGTTCAGTTCACCGGCGATCAGCTTCAGCAGGGTCGACTTTCCCGACCCGTTGACGCCGACGAGACCGGTGCGGCCCGGACCGAAGGCGACGTCGAGACCCTCGAGGACGGGGGTGCCGTCGGGCCAGGTGAAGGAGAGGGACGTACAGGTGATGGACGCAGACATACGGAAGCCTCCGCGGTTGCTCGATGCGGGTACGGGCAGACGCGTATCGAGACACCGGCGACCAGGGAGGAGGGGTCCGGGGCAGGGGAGGAGCCCTGTTCCACGAAGGACGGCTCGAACGCCGAGGTCGCACGCGGCGGCACACACCCCAGGTGTGTGACGCGGTGTCTCACAACCTCAGACGAGCAACGTCCTTCTCCTATCGACGGCAACAGAACCGCCAACACCGTATGAGCGGCTCTCGACGGCTGTCAACGCATTAACGTCGGCCCCGATCCCACCCTCCGAAGGAGACCCCGTGCCCCACGGCTCGCTCTCGCTCCCGGCCCGCCTGTGCCTGCTGGCCTGGGACAGCACGGAGACGGAGACCGGCGGTGCCGGCCGGTTGCCCCCTCTGGTCCGGGCCGGCGCCCTCGTCGAACTGGCGCAGCGCGGCCTGCTCATCGACGACGACGGCATCGCCACGCCCGCCGACCTGGACTCCGGCACGGGGGACGCGGTCCTCGACGGACTCCTGGAACTGATCCGGGAGTCCCGGCCGCACCGGTGGCGGACCTGGGTGACCCTGCGGGCGCGGATCACGCTGGACGCCGTACGGGAGCAGCTGGCCGCCGACGGCCATCTGCGGGCCGAGAAGCGACGGGTCCTCGGGGTGTTCCCGACCGTGGAGTACGCCCTGGACCGTAACGCCGTGGTGGCGGCGCTGTGCGATCAGGCGCGGGAGGCGGTGCGGGGACCGCTCCCGGTCCCGGAGCTGTCCGAGCGGGACGCGGCCCTCGCCGCGCTCGCGGAAGCCGCCGGTCTGCTGCCCGGCGCCGAGCGCGTACCGGGGCGTCTCGACGAGCTCACCGAGCGCGGCGGGGCGGCGGCCGCCGTGCTGCGCACGGTCGTCCGGGAGGTGCGCACGACGAGGGTGGCGCTGTCCGCCGCCGGCTGAACCGGCCTCCCTGCCGGAGTCCTGCCGGACCGCGCGGGCGACGGCTGCTTGAGTGATCCCCGTGGCGCAGCGGAACACCGGCCACGGCCGCGCGCTCGCCTTCCGCGCCCTGCACGTCCGGGGCCGCCCCCTCGTCCCGCCGGGCGTCCGGGACACCGCCGGTGCCGGCGTCGTCGAGCACGGAGCACGCCGGTGCCGCGGCGGTGGCGACCACGAGCACGGGCCTGGCCTGGGCCCTGGGCGCGGCGACGGCGACACCCTGGACCGCGACCGGGCTTTGACGGCCGTGGCGGGCATCGCCGCCGCGGTGGACGAGCCGGTCAGCGCCGACATCGAGAGCGGCGACGCGCGGGATGCGGCGGGGGTGGCCGGCACGATCCGGGCGCGACCCCTTGCCGCCGGCGGCCGAGCGGGCGGAACGCGTCGCCGCCGCCCGCGAGGCCGCCGACGCGCACGGCGGGCCGCTGTTCGTCACCGCCCGGATCGACACGTTCCTGCGGGGCGCCGGGGGAGTGGACCGCCCTCTGGAGAGGACCGACGTCCTCCTGGCCGCGGGCGCCGACGGGATCTTCGTCCCCGGGGCCGTCGAGCCCGGGGTGGTGAAGGCGCTCGTCGACGGGATCGACGGGCCGCTGAACGTGCTGGCCGGTTACGAGCGCCGCCCGCGGGGACCTACGAGCCGCCGACGGACGGGCTCGGCCACGGGAGCTCAACGCGCTGCTGGGTGTGAGCCCGGCCGGTCCGAGGGTGCCGGTCCGAGGGCGCCGGTCCGCCCGGCAGACGCTCGGCGGGCGGACGCGCAGGGCTCAGCAGGCGTCCCGCATCAGCTCCGCCAGGTCGTGGTCCAGGTCCAGCTGCAGGTGCTCCAGACCGACCGGCACCAGCTCGCTGGTCGCCTCCAGGAAGCGCCGCAGCTCACCCGAGCGGACGTGCACGACGGCGGTGCCCTCGGGGGCGTGGAACTCCAGGACGGTGCGGTCGTACCCGTACGGCCGCACCCGTACGTCCCCGTGGCCCTCGGGCTCCTGGAGACCGGCCGACAGCAGCTCGCGGCTGAAGGTCCAGCAGACCTCCACGCCCTCCAGGGTGGCCGGGGCCGGGAAGGTCATGCGGACGGCGAACGGGTCGCGCCGGTCGTAGTGCAGGGTGGCGGGAATGCTCGGCATCCGCGGCGCGGCGGCGACGAGACGGGCCTCTACGGGCTGCTCGATGACGATGGACAACGCCTTGCTCCCTTGCGACGGCTGGACGGACTTCCGGGGATGAGGCCGGGCACTGGAAGAGACGTCGGAATCAGTCGATCCGTGCACACGAATATCGAGTGACCTCTGTCACCGCGTTCATTCACGGGAGTGACCGAGCTCTTCTCGTGGGACGTGAAGGACACTTGGGGCGAGTGGAGCAAACCCGCACACGGCGGACGCGGCCCTCTGGACGGCACCCGGACGCTGGGCTAGCTTCGCCCGCCATGAGGCGCTTGGGGATGACGCGACGCACGAGGAGGAGCCGTCCGGCCCGGACGGTGGCCGTGGGGGCGGTCTGCGTGGCGGCGCTCGCCGCCCTGACCGCCGCACCCGCGCAGGCACACCAGGCGCCGGGCCGGACCCCGCACTGGGAGCTCAAGGACACCGCGAGTCCCGGGGTCCGCCTCCGGGGCCTGTCGGCGGTCGGCCGGAACACCGCCTGGGTCGCCGGAACGCAGGGCACCGTGCTGCGCACCACCGACGGCGGGACGAGCTGGCGCGACGTCTCGCCGCCGGGCGCCGCCGCGCTCCAGTTCCGGGACATTGAGGCGTTCGACGCGCGGCGCGCCGTGGTGCTGGCCATCGGCGAGGGCGAGGCGTCCCGCGTGTACCGCACCGACGACGGCGGTGAGACCTGGACCGAGTCCTTCCGCAACACCGACCCGGAGGCCTTCTACGACTGCCTCACCTTCTTCGACCGCCGTCACGGCCTCGCGATGAGCGACCCGGTGGACGGGAAGTTCCGCATCCTGTCGACCGGCGACGGCGGCCGTACCTGGACGGTGCTGCCCAGCGCCGGGATGCCGGCCGCGCAGCCGGGCGAGGCGGGCTTCGCGGCGAGCGGTCAGTGCCTGGTCTCCTCCGGCCCCCGGGACGTGTGGCTGGCGACCGGCGGGGCCGCCCGCGCGCGGGTGCTGCACTCCGCCGACCGCGGGCTGACCTGGACGGCCTCCGACGTGCCGATCCCCGCCGGAGACCCGGCCCGTGGCGTCTTCGCGCTCGCCTTCCGCGACCGTACGCACGGCCTCGCGGTCGGCGGTGACCACCGCCCGGACCAGGCCTCTCCGCGCCCGGCCGCCCGCACCGCCGACGGGGGCCGCGCCTGGCGGCCCGCCGCCGAGCCGCCGCCGGCCTACCGCTCCGGTGTGGCCTGGCTCCCGCACCGCCGCACGGCCGCCCTCGCGGTCGGGCCGGCCGGCACGGACCTCACCACGGACGGCGGCCGCACCTGGCGGACCGTGGACACGGGCTCCTACGACACCGTGGACTGCACCCCCGACCTGAGCTGCTGGGCGGCCGGTGAGCAGGGGCGGGTGGCCCGCCTGGAAAGCTGACCGCGACCGGCAGGCCGCGTCCGCCGGAATCCGGGTACCCGTTCACCCACGTGAGAGGAGTGAGCGGACATGCCCAGTGGTTCCAGCCCCAAGCGGGAACGCCAGTACGAGCACATCAAGAAGAGTGCGCAGGACCGCGGTGAGAGCGCCGGACGCGCCGAGGAGATCGCCGCGCGGACGGTGAACAAGGAGCGCGCCCGGTCCGGCGAGGCGAAGACCGCCAGCCGCACCTCGACCCGGGACATGTCGTCCGGCAAGCGGGGCGGCCAGCGGTCGGGCAAGGGCTCTCAGGGCCCCACGTACGACCAGCTCTACGAGGAGGCCAAGAAGCGGGGCATCCAGGGCCGTTCGGACATGAACAAGAGTCAGCTCCAGCGCGCGCTGGGCGACAAGGGCTGACCCCGGCGCCGAGGCCGCCCGCGCGCGGACCGTACGCTCGTCACCACCATGACGACCGTACGCATTCCAGCGGGCTGGCCCGCGACCGAGGACGAGGCCCGCGCGGTCCAGGACGAGCTGCGGGCACGGGTGATCCTCGACGAGCCGGGCCCACCGCCCGGCACCGGCCACGTGACCGGCGTCGACGTGGCCTACGACGACGAGCGTGACCTCGTCGTGGCCGCGGCCGTCGTGCTGGACGCGGCACGGCTCACGGTCGTCGCGCGGGCCACGGCCGTCGGCCGGGTCTCCTTCCCCTACGTGCCGGGCCTGCTCGCCTTCCGGGAGATCCCGACGGTGCTGGCCGCCCTCGACCGGCTGCCGTGCCCGCCCGGCCTGGTCGTCTGCGACGGCTACGGCCTCGCCCACCCGCGCCGCTTCGGCCTCGCCAGCCACCTCGGCGTCCTCACCGGCCTGCCCACCATCGGCGTCGCCAAGAACCCCTTCACCTTCACGTACGACGATCCCGGCACCCCGCGCGGCAGTACGTCCCCCCTGCTCGCCGGTACCGAGGAGGTCGGCCGCGCGTTGCGCACCCGCGACGGTGTCAAACCGGTGTTCGTCTCCGTCGGCCACCGGGCCGGCCTCGCGGGCGCCTGCGCCCACACACTCGCGCTGACCCCCCGGTACCGCCTGCCGGAGACGACCCGCGCGGCCGACGCGCTGTGCCGCAGCGCGCTGAAGGACGCGACCGCCTGACGGGGAGGCGACCGCCTGACGGGACGGCGACCGCCTGACGGGACGGCCGGCCTGAGTATCCCTTCTGAGTACCTGTACGGATGCGCGGGCGCGGGCCCGCTCGGCAGGCTGTGCCGCATGACGACACACCGCGCGCCCAAGCCCCTCGCCGACCCCGACCGGCCTGTCGAGCGTGCAGTGACGGCCGCGCTGATCCTCGCCGTGCTGGCGGGGCTCGGCTGGATCGGCGGCATGATCTACACCGTCGTCCAGTGGCCTCTGTAGAGCCGGGTCAGCGGGTCGCGACGACCCGGAACGTGATCCCCGCCCGGCGCAGCCGCCCGGTCAGCGCGTCGCCCATCGCGACCGCCGTGGTGACCTGGCCGGCGCTCGGCGGCAGGTCGTCGAAGGCCAGGGACAGCGCCGACTCCGCGAAGATCTTCGACGTCTCGCCGTATCCCGGATCACCGCCCGCCACCTCCGTGTACACGCGCCGGCCGCCGCCCTCGCCGACGAAGCGGACCTTGAACCAGCTCTTCGCCCGCTGGTCGGGACCGGGCCCGTCCCCCGGCCTGACGCGGTGGGACAGCCAGCGCCGCGCGGGCGGCAACTGCGCCGCCGCGACCAGCGCGCCCACCGCCGCGACCCCGCCCAGCGCCACCGGCAGACGCCGTACCGCCGCGTACTCGCGGTAGCGGAAGTCGGGCCCGTAGCGTTCCAGCGCCCGCGCGGAGCGCCGCACGACCTGCGCGTCGATCGTCGGCAGGGGAAGCGCCCAGGCACCGACCTCCGGCGCGTACCGCGGCACCGCGGTCGCAGCGCAGGCCCGCCGGCCGATCAGCCGGGGCTCGTGCCGGGCCCGGTCCCGCGCGGCGGCGATCATCTGCCGCCCGCGCGCGACCTGGTTGAGCGCCGAGGCGAACGTGCCGCCCGAGAAGGCCGCGTCCGCCGTCACGAACCCGTCCACCCTGAGCGGCACCCCCTCGGGCAGCTGCCGGACCGTGAAGTACACGCCCAGGTCGTGCGGTACCGAGTCGAAACCGCACGCGTGCACCAGCCGCGCGCCCGTCTCCCGCGCGCGGGCGTCATGACGGACGTACATCAGGTCCACGAACTCCGGCTCGCCGGTGAGGTCCAGACAGTCCGTGCCGGTGTCCGCGCACGCGGCGACCAGTTCCTCGCCGTACGTCACATAGGGGCCCACCGTCGTGGCCACCACGCGCGCCTGCTCGGCGAGCGCGCGCAGCGAGGCCGGGTCGGCCACGTCCGCCCGCACCACCCCGGGCCGCGTGCCGCCGGGCAGCCGCTCGCGCAGGTCCCGCAGCTTGCCCTCGTTGCGCCCGGCGATCGCCCAGCGCAGCCCCTCCGGGGCGTGCGCGGCGAGGTACTCCGCGGTGAGCGCCCCCACGAAGCCGGTGGCTCCGAAGAGCACGATGTCGTACGGACGATCCGCCCTGTTCGGCCTGTTCATGACACCCCTTGGTCCCGCGTCGCACGCGCCGTTGTCGGTGGCCGAGGCTAGCGTGAGAAGTGCGGTGGCCGACGACGAGGCCGGAGGTGGCAGGTGGCCGTGCCGAAGAAAGCCCTGAGGACGTGGGAGAAGGTGCGCGCGTTCGCGCTCGGGATGCCCGGTGCCACGGAGGAGTTCCCCTGGGGCGAGACCGTCGCCAAGGTCGACAAGAAGGTGTTCGTCTTCCTCGGCGTCGACGACGGCAGTCATCCGCTGGGCGTCACGGTGAAGCTCAGGGACGAGGCCGCCCACGCCCACGCGCTGACCTGCCCCGGCGCCGAACCCGCCGGATACGGCCTCGGCAGATCCGGCTGGGTGAGCATCCCGCTGGAGGGGCAGGGCGCCCCCGCCGCCGGGCTGCTGTGCGACTGGGTGGAGGAGAGCTACCGCACGATCGCCACGAAGCGGCGGACGGCGGAGCTGGACGCGCGCTGAGCGGACGGCGGGCCGGGCAGCCCACTGAGCGCTTGCTCGCCCAGGTCTTGTGCCGGGCTGACGGCGTTCTTAGCATCACTGGTGTTACATCATGTGTGTCAGATCTCTGGGGGCTGGATGGCAACGACGCCAGGGCAGGGCCCGCTCACCGGCGTGCGCGTGGTCGAGCTGGCCGGTATCGGGCCCGGCCCGTTCGCCGGCATGCTCCTCGCCGACCTCGGCGCCGACGTGGTCCGCGTGGACCGGCCCGGAGGCCAGGGGCTCGCGATCGATCCGGCCTATGACGTCACCAACCGCAACAAGCGCTCGGTGATCGTCGACCTGAAGGCGGCCGACGGCCCCGCCCGCGTCCTCGACCTCGCCGAGCACGCCGACATCCTCGTCGAGGGCTACCGGCCGCAGGTCGCCGAACGTCTCGGCGTCGGCCCCGAGGCCTGTCACGCCCGCAACCCGCGACTCGTCTACGGCCGGATGACCGGCTGGGGCCAGCAGGGCCCCCTCGCCCCGCGCGCGGGCCACGACATCGCCTACATCGCCCTCACCGGCACCCTCGGCATGATCGGCGCCCCGGACCAGCCCCCGGCCGTCCCCGCCAACCTGCTCGGGGACTACGCGGGCGGCTCCCTCTACCTCGTCGTCGGCGTCCTCGCCGCCCTCCACCACGCGCGCGCGAGCGGCACCGGCCAGGTGGTGGACGCCGCCATCGTCGACGGCACCGCGCACCTGTCCGCGATGATCCACGGGATGCTCGCCGCCGGCGGCTGGCAGGACCGGCGAGGAGCCAACCTCCTCGACGGCGGCTGCCCCTACTACGGCACCTACGAGACCGCCGACGGCCGCCACATGGCGGTCGGCGCCCTGGAGCCCCGGTTCTACGACACGTTCCTGGACCTGCTCGGCCTCACGGGCCTCGCCACGGCCCGCACGGACCGGACCCGCTGGAGCGAACTGCGCGAGGCGGTCGCGGCCCGCTTCAGGTCCCGTACGCGGGACGAGTGGACGGAGGTCTTCGAGGGCACCGACGCCTGCGTGGCCCCCGTCCTGTCGCTGCGCGAGGCCCCGCACCACCCGCACCTCGCCGCGCGCGGCACCTTCACCGACCACGGCGGCATCACCCAGCCCGCACCCGCGCCCCGCTTCTCGGCGACCCCGACAGCGGTCCGCACCGGCCCCGCCCGGCCCGGCGCCGACACGGCGGACGTGGCGCGCGACTGGCACGTACCCGGCCTCCTGAAAGGCCACGATGAAGGGCCACGCATGAAGGACCGACCATGAAGCGGCGCATCTTCTCCCCCGAGCACGACGCGTTCCGCGAGAGCGTGCGCGGCTTCCTGGCCCGCGAGGTGCTGCCGTACTACGACCAGTGGGAGAAGGACGGCATCGTCTCCCGACAGGCCTGGCGGGCGGCCGGCAAGCAGGGCCTGCTGGGACTCGCCGTGGACGAGGAGTACGGGGGCGGCGGCACCGCCGACTTCCGCCACAGCATGGTCCTCGCCGAGGAGTTCACCCGCGCGGGCACTCCGGGGCTCGCCCTCGGCCTGCACAACGACATCATCGGCCCGTACCTGACCGGCCTCGCCACCGAGGAGCAGAAGCGGCGCTGGCTGCCCGGCTTCTGCGACGGCACCCTGATCACCGCCATCGCCATGACCGAGCCCGGCGCCGGATCCGACCTCCAGGGCATCAGGACGCACGCGGCGGACCGCGGCGACCACTGGCTGCTCAACGGCTCCAAGACGTTCATCTCCAACGGGATCCTCGCCGACCTCGTGATCGTCGTGGCGAGGACGAGACCGCAGGGCGGCGCGCACGGCCTGTCCCTGCTCGTCGTCGAGCGCGGCATGGCGGGCTTCGAGCGGGGCCGCAACCTCGACAAGATCGGCCAGAAGGCCCAGGACACGGCCGAGTTGTTCTTCCAGGACGTGCGCGTGCCCAAGGAGAACCTGCTCGGCGAGCTCGACGGCGCCTTCGCCCACCTGATGACCCATCTCGCGCAGGAACGCCTGAGCATCGCCGTCGCCGCGATCGCCGCCGCCGAGCACCTGCTGGAGATCACCACGCGGTACGTCAAGGAGCGTGAGGCCTTCGGGCGGCCCCTGGCGAGCAAGCAGCACATCCGCTTCGAGGTGGCCGAGATGGCCACCGAGTGCGCCGTCACCCGAGCCTTCCTCGACCGTTGCGCAGAGGACCACGTGAACGGCGGACTCGACGCCGTGCACGCCTCCATGGCCAAGTGGTGGGCGACCGAGCTGCAGAAGCGGGTCGCCGACCGCTGCCTCCAACTGCACGGCGGCTACGGCTACATGACAGAGCATCCGATCGCCCGGGCCTTCACCGACGGCCGCATCCAGACCATCTACGGCGGGACCACCGAGATCATGAAGGAGATCATCGGCCGTTCCCTGCTGGGCTGACCCTCACCCGAAAGGCCTGACCTGTGAGCACCGAAGCGTACGTGTACGACGCGATCCGCACCCCGCGCGGCCGCGGCAAGGCGGACGGCGCCCTGCACGGCACGAAGCCCATCGACCTGGTCGTCGGGCTCATCCACGAGATCCGCGACCGCTTCCCGGGCCTGGACCCGGCCGCCGTCGACGACATCGTCCTCGGCGTCGTCGGCCCGGTCGGCGACCAGGGCTCCGACATCGCCCGGATCGCCGCCATCGCCGCCGGACTGCCGGACACGGTCGCGGGCGTCCAGGAGAACCGCTTCTGTGCCTCGGGCCTGGAGGCCGTCAACATGGCCGCCGCCAAGGTCCGTTCGGGCTGGGAGGACCTGGTCCTCGCGGGCGGCGTCGAGTCCATGTCCCGGGTGCCGATGGCGTCGGACGGCGGCGCCTGGTTCAACGACCCGATGACCAACCTGGCCACCAACTTCGTGCCGCAGGGCATCGGCGCCGACCTCATCGCGACCATCGAGGGCTTCTCCCGGCGGGACGTCGACGAGTACGCGGCGCTCTCGCAGGAGCGGGCGGCCACCGCCTGGAAGGAGGGCCGCTTCGACCGCTCCGTCGTCCCGGTCAGGGACCGCAGCGGACTCGTCGTCCTCGACCACGACGAGCACCCCCGCCCGGGGACGACCGCCGACTCGCTCGCCCGGCTCAAGCCGTCCTTCGCGGACATCGGCGACCTGGGCGGCTTCGACGCCGTGGCGCTGCAGAAGTACCACTGGGTGGAGAAGATCGACCACGTCCACCACGCGGGCAACTCCTCCGGCATCGTGGACGGCGCCTCGCTGGTCGCCATCGGCTCCGAGGAGATCGGCGAGCGCTACGGGCTCACCCCCCGCGCGCGGATCGTCTCCGCCGCCGTCTCCGGCTCCGAGCCCACCATCATGCTCACCGGTCCCGCGCCGGCCACCCGCAAGGCGCTGGCCCGGGCCGGGCTGACGATCGACGACATCGACCTGGTCGAGATCAACGAGGCCTTCGCGGCGGTCGTCCTGCGCTTCGTCAAGGACATGGGCCTGTCCCTCGACAAGGTCAACGTCAACGGCGGCGCCATCGCTCTCGGCCACCCGCTCGGCGCGACCGGCGCGATGATCCTCGGTTCCCTGGTCGACGAACTGGAGCGCCAGGACAAGCGGTACGGCCTGGCCACGCTCTGCGTCGGCGGCGGCATGGGCATCGCCACGATCGTCGAGCGCGTCTGAATCCCCGGCGGAATCCGGACCCAAGAGACTTCTACGGAGACCCTGTCATGACACAGAGCACCACCATCCGCTGGGAACAGGACCGCACCGGCGTCGTCACCCTTGTCCTCGACGACCCGGACCAGTCAGCCAACACCATGAACCAGGCGTTCCGCGACTCCCTCGCGGTGATCACCGACCGCCTGGAGGCCGAGAAGGACACCGTCCGCGGCGTCATCATCACGTCAGCGAAGAAGACCTTCTTCGCCGGCGGCGACCTGCGCGACCTGATCCGGGTCACGCCCGAGACCGCCCAGGAACTGTTCGACGGCGGCATGGCGATCAAACGGAACCTGCGCCGCATCGAGACCCTAGGCAAGCCGGTCGTCGCCGCCATGAACGGCGCGGCCCTCGGCGGCGGGTACGAGATCGCCCTGGCCTGCCACCACCGCATCGCCCTGGACGCGCCGGGCTCGAAGATCGGCTGCCCCGAGGTCACCCTCGGCCTGCTCCCCGGAGGCGGCGGCGTCGTCCGCACGGTCCGCCTGCTCGGCATCGCCGACGCGCTGCTGAAGGTCCTCCTCCAGGGCACCCAGTACAGCCCCCGGCGCGCCCTGGAGAACGGCCTGGTCGACGACGTGGCCGCCACCCAGGACGAGCTGCTCGAAAAGGCCCGCGCCTTCATCGAGGCCCACCCCGAGTCGCGGCAGCCCTGGGACAGGCCGGGTCACCGCATCCCCGGCGGCACCCCCGCCCACCCCAAGTTCGCGGCGAACCTGCCCGCCTTCCCGGCCACCCTGCGCAAGCAGACGAACGGCGCCCCCTACCCGGCCCCGCGGAACATCCTCGCCGCCGCCGTCGAGGGCGCCCAGGTCGACTTCGAGACCGCGCAGGTCATCGAGGCCCGCTACTTCGTCGAACTGGCGGCGGGCCAGACGGCGAAGAACATGATCCAGGCGTTCTTCTTCGACCTCCAGGCCGTCAACTCCGGCGCCAACCGCCCCAAGGGCGTCGAGCCCCGCAAGGTCCGCAAGGTCGGTGTCCTCGGCGCCGGGATGATGGGCGCGGGCATCGCCTACGCGTGCGCCCGCGCGGGCATCGACGTCGTCCTGAAGGACGTGTCCCTGGAGGCGGCCGTCAAGGGCCGGGGCTACTCCGAGAAGCTGTGCGCCAAGGCCGTCTCCCGCGGCCGTACCACCCAGGAGAAGGCGGACGCGCTGCTGGGACGCATCACGCCGACGGCCGACCCTGCCGGCCTCGCGGGCTGTGACGCCGTCATCGAGGCCGTCTTCGAGGACACCTCGCTCAAGCACAAGGTGTTCCAGGAGATCCAGCACGTCGTCGAGCCGGACGCGCTGCTGTGCTCCAACACCTCCACCCTGCCCATCACCGCGCTGGCCGACGGCGTGGAACGCCAGGCCGACTTCATCGGACTGCACTTCTTCTCGCCGGTCGACAGGATGCCGCTCGTCGAGATCATCAAGGGCCGGCGCACCGGCGACGAGGCACTCGCCCGCGCCTTCGACCTGGTCCGGCAGATCAACAAGACGCCGATCGTCGTCAACGACTCGCGCGGCTTCTTCACCTCACGCGTGATCGGGCACTTCCTCAACGAGGGGGTCGCGATGGTCGGTGAGGGCATCGAGCCCGCGTCGGTCGAGCAGGCGGCGGCCCAGGCCGGTTACCCGGCCAAGGTGCTGTCCCTGATGGACGAGCTGACGCTGACGCTCCCGCGCAGGATCCGCCAGGAGACGAGGCGGGCGGTCGAGGAGGCGGGCGGCACCTGGACGCCCCACCCCGCCGAGGCCGTCATCGACCGCATGGTCGACGAATTCGGCCGCACCGGCCGCAGCGGCGGCGCGGGCTTCTACGCGTACGGGGAGGACGGCGGGCGGACCGGACTGTGGCCGGGCCTGCGCGAGCACTTCACGCGCGAAGGAGCCGAGATCCCCTTCCGGGACATGCAGGAACGCATGCTGTTCGCCGAGGCGCTCGACACCGTCAGGCTCCTCGAAGAGGGCGTGCTGACGTCCGTCGCGGACGCCAACATCGGATCGATCCTCGGCATCGGCTTCCCGGGCTGGACCGGCGGGGTCCTCCAGTACATCAACGGTTACGACGGCGGCGGGGCCGGTACCGGCCTGCCCGGCTTCGTGGCACGCGCGCGTGAACTCGCCGAACGCTACGGGGAGCGGTTCACGCCACCGGCGCTGCTGGTGGAGAAGGCGGAGAAGGGGGAGACCTTCGGCGACGACCGCTGACCGCGCGGGTGCGGGCACCCGCCCGCACCCGTCCGTCCCGCACCGGGGGCGTTCCGACGGCCGGCTTCGATCCGGACCTGATGGGATCGCTACCGGACGTGAGTGTCCCTGATGCCTCGGGGCACAACTGGCAAGACGTACTGGATCTCGTCGTGGAGAAGGGCTGGAAGTGCCGATACTCCGAAGGAGAGAGGGTGCTTCCCCTGCCCCGGGCGGCGGCTGCACCGTCTCGGGCAGCGGATACTGAGTCCCCGAGCCTGCGTGTCTGGCTGAGAGCTGATGTGCTGGCGATCTTCCGTTTCTCCTCGGACGAGGAGATCGATTTCGACATTGATCTGCGCGAGGTGCAGGGGCAGGAGCGACTTGAACTGTTCTGCGGCTTCTTGCGGGAGATCGGGCGGCGGTTGGGCAAGCCGGTGCTGATGCATCCGGAGGGTGCCCATGGTCATCCGGTGCTCGGATTCGATGTCGAAGCAGATCGAGTCGTCCTTCTTGCGGAGCCACTGGTCAGGTGACTGCGGCTGAGGCCGGAGTTCGTGGAGAGTGCGGAGCAGCACCCGGTTCAGCCTCCGAGGCGGTGTGCAAGGTGGAGCAGATCTGCCAGGTGCAGCACCCGTCCGTCGAAGCCTGGGAGGGGGACATGGAGCGGCTGGGTCCAGCGCGCGGGGATTGCGTCCAGCCCGTAGTACGCCCCCGCGAGGCCTCCGGTCACCGCGGCGACGGTGTCCGTGTCACCGCCGAGGTCGATCGCCGCGCGTATCGCGTCTTCGAAGCTGGTGGTGGTGCGCAAGGCCCAGACGGCTGAGCCCAGGCAGGGCCAGACGGCACCGTTGAACTCGGTCGCCTGATCGGGGTGCCAGTCGGGCGCGAGGACGGTGGCGTAGCGGCCGCGGTGGTCGGGGTGGACAAGGGCCAAAATGTCCGGGAGCGCACCGAGGGGGTCGGTGTCCTCGAACGTGAGGCGGATGAGTTCGTGGAAGATCGCGGTGCCTTCCCAGGCCGCGCGGTCGCCGTGGGTGAGGGCAGCGATGCGGTGGGCCGCGTCCATGGTGGCTTCCTGGCCGGCGGGTGCGAAGTGAACCGCGGAGGTGGATGCCCGCATCAAAGAGCCGTTTCCCGCTGCTCGTTGATTGACCTGGAAATGGATCGCGGCGGCGAGGTCCCAGGGCATGCCGTTGGTCAGGACGTCCTCGGTCTGCAAGCCGATGTCCTTCGGCTCTGATGCCGCCCACCGCTGGAAGCGGGCGAAGATGTCCGGCAGATCCAGCCCGCCCCGCTCCAGCAGCGACTCCGCGACCAGGACGGCCATCTGCGTGTCGTCAGTGGCCTCGCCGGGGTCCCAGCCACCGCCTCCGCACATCTCGCCACCGGCACCAGGCGCGGGAAACCGCGCGGAGAACGTTCCCTCGGGGCCAAACTCGAAGGGGGCGCCCAGGGCGTCGCCCACCGCTGAGCCGACGACCGCGCCGGCCGCTCGCTGAATCCGCTGCATTCGCGATTGTCGCCCCACGTCATGGTCCGCTGACTAGTACGGCTGAAGGGGTCGGACTATCCGTTGTGTGCTTCGATCTCGGTCGCGAGCGTCTGTTGGGTGGCCGCCCACGACGCCAGGAGCGCCAAATTGTCTGCGGTCGGCGTGCCCGCGGGTGCGGTGTAGACGATGAGGTGCAAGCCGGGTTCGGCGGGCAGTTCCAAGGACTCGACGTCCAAGTCGAGTTGGCCCACGATCGGATGGCGCACCCGCTTGCGGCCGGACCGGTGCAGCCGCACGTCCTGAGATGCCCACCGCTGCCGAAACAGCTCACTGCGCGTTGACAGTTCGCCGACCAGGGCGATCAGCTCCTCGTCGTGCGGATTGCGGCCGGCTTCCATGCGTAGCTTCGCGGCCACGTCACCGGCAATTCGGTCGTAGTCGACAAAGAAATCTCTGGCCGTCTCGGGGTTCAGATAGACGAACCGTGATGTGTTCGCGGGCCGTCGCGGGTCGGCCAGCACCGGGGAATACAGCGCACGACCGAGTTGATTCATGGCGAGCACGTCATAACGGGCGTTACCGATCCAGGCCGGCGCATCGGAGATCGCGTCGAGCACCTGCTGCAACGTCGAGCGCACCGTCACGGCAGGCCTGCGCCGGCGTGGGCCGCTGGGCGCCCCGGATTGACGCGCGAGGTGGAACAGGTGGTCACGCTCGGCCTCGTCGAGTTGCAAGGCAGAGGCCAACGCCTCGAGCACGCCATCGGAAGCACCGGCGAGGCTGCCGCGCTCCATGCGCACGTAGTAGTCGACCGATACCCCCGCCAGTAGCGCTACCTCCTCGCGGCGCAGACCTTTGACCCGACGGTTGCCGCCGTAAGCGGGCAGGCCCGCCTGCTCGGGTGTGATGCGGGCGCGACGCGAGCTGAGAAACTCCCGTATCTCGGTGCGTAGATCCATCGTGGCCATCCCCTCACCGTAAGCCCGTCCCGCAATCTAAGGGGTACCCGATGCGGTCGTCGCGGTGCCGCCGTCTACCGGGATGATGGTGCCCGTGAGGTAGGACCCAGCCCGGCTGGCGAGAAACACGGCGATACCCGCCATGTCGTCGTCGCGGCCGAGCCGGCGCAGAGGTGTCGCCGCGGCGATCGTGTCGCCGATGGCATCGAGCGTGGACGCCATCATCTGCGACGGGAACACTCCCGGTGCTACCGCGTTCACCGTGACGTGCTGTGGGCCCAGCTCTCTGGCAAGCACTCTGGTGAGTTGATGGAGTGCCGCTTTGCTGCTGGCGTACGAGTAGTTGGGCGCCTGGGCGACGTGGATGGCGGCGATACTGCCGATGTTGATGATCCGCGCGGGATCATCGGCGGTGCCCGCCTTGCGAAGTGCGGGGAGCAGCGCCTGCACCAGCCAGAACGGCGACTTGAGGTTGAGGTCGATCACTGCGTCCCAGGCCTCGTCCGGGAACGTCTCCAGCGGCTCGCGCCACATGGCTCCCGCGTTGTTGACGAGGATGTCCAGGCGTTCCGAGTCAGCCTGGACAAGGTCAGCGAGGCGCTGACACTCGTCGTGCCTGGACAGGTCGGCGGGGATTGCTCGAACGTCGCCGAATTCGGACAGCAGACGCTGTGCCTCCGCGCACCTGTCTGCCTTGCGTGAGCTGATGACGACGCGGGCGCCCGCCTGGAGAAGGCCGCGCGCTATCATCATCCCGATTCCCCTGGTGCCGCCAGTGACAAGAGCGTACTTCCCACGCAGATCGAAAAGTCCTGTGTGAGTGGTGCATTGGTTGTCCGCCATTGGTCTCCGTCCCTTCTGTCGTGGAAAAGTGCGCCGACACGGTCGCGAATTCGGGGCAGCTGATGAACTGACGGGGGTAAAGCTGCAGTGCGTGTCCATGGAGCGTTGTCGGCGCTTTCGACTCAACCAGGTTGACAGGCGTTCTGAACGTCTGGGAGACCCTGGTGATACAGGTACCGTGAGAGCCCCCTTGCCTGGTGTGCTGACCCACTGAGACACCTTGGGTCTGAGACACCCGTACAGGTCACATGACGCCGTCCAACGCCGTCGCATCCGGCAGCTGCCCGCTCCGGGCCCCGCGCGCCGGCGGCGGCACTGGGTCGCCACGACATCACCGTCAACGCCATCGCGGCCGTGCGGAGGGACGGGGGGCCGCCCGACCTCGTCTCGACCCTGCTGTACGTGGTCGACGAGGCCGGCGGCGGCCTGACCGGCCAGACACGCGACGTGTCAGGCGGACCGGCCCACCGCTGACCCCGGGGAGCTCGACGTGCCGGGGGCGCCGGGGGTGCCGGACGAGCCGGCCACCGGCGACTGCGCGGGTGTGAGCCACTCGCGCAGCTCCTCCTTCAGCGAGCGCTGGAAGGCGGTCAGCAGTGCCTGCACCACCAGGGGGTGCATGTGCTCGGACAGCGACCTCACGTCCCGGGCGTCCCGCTCCGAGACCTCGTCGTGGAAGAGCCGCGCCAGTTCGCGGGCCGCCGCGCGCGAGTGCTCGATGAGCACCTTCCGCGACGCGAGGATCGCCTCCTGCGACAGCGGTACGTCGAGCAGCCGGACGCCGAGCCGCAGCAGCCCGAGGTCGACGCGGTACCCGCCGTCGCCGTCGTCGGCCCGGACCACGTCCATCGCGGCGAGCCGCGCCACCTCGCCGTCGTCCAGTTCCCGCCCGGCCCGCCGCCCGAGCTCCTCACGGGTGACCGTCTCCACCGTGTCCGGCGCCCACGAGGCCACCACGGCGCGGTGGATGGCCAGGTCGTGCGGGCTCAGGTCGGGCGGCAGCCGGTGCAGATAGCGCTCGATGGCCGCCAGCGTCATGCCCTGCTGCTGCAGCTCCTCGATGAGCGCGAGCCGCGCGAGATGGTCCCGCCCGTAGTGACCGACCCGCCGTGGGCCGAGCACCGGCGGGGGCAGCAGACCCTTGGTGCCGTAGAAGCGGACCGTGCGGACCGTGACCCCCGCGCGCGCGGCCAGCTCGTCGATCGTGAGGGTCGGCTCCTCGGCGTCGGTCGTCATGTGCAGCAGTATCGCTGTCTCACCGGGCATGTGTCACCGATGGTGTGAAGCTTCGTCCGGGACTCTTGAGGCCCCTGTGAAGGCTCGTCCGTGTGATGTGTGTCATCGCGTGCCGCGTGGTTTCCGGGGAAGGCGCCCCGTCGGTCCGCGCCCCGACCGGGGGCACGGACCCAGACACGTCCGGACACCCGAGCGGGACCCGCCGGGGGCGCACCAGAGAGTGGAACCACCCGTGAGCAAGGACGCCGTGGAATCGGCCCAGGCCGTCTCCCGCACCGACGTGGCGCAGGTGCCCGCGGACGCGGGCGACGCCGGATACAGCAAGGACCTCAAGGCCCGTCACGTCAACATGATCGCCATCGGCGGCGCGATCGGCACCGGGCTCTTCCTGGGTGCCGGCGGCCGTCTGCACAACGCGGGCCCCGCGCTCGCGCTCGCCTACCTCGTCTGCGGCGTCTTCGCCTTCTTCGTGGTGCGGGCGCTCGGCGAGCTGGTCCTGTACCGCCCGTCCTCCGGTTCGTTCGTGTCGTACGCGCGCGAGTTCCTCGGGGAGAAGGGCGCGTACGTCGCCGGCTGGATGTACTTCCTGAACTGGTCGACGACCGGGATCGCCGACATCACCGCGATCGCGCTGTACACGCACTACTGGAGCCCGTTCACCGACATCCCGCAGTGGGTGCTCGCCCTGATCGCCCTCGCGGTGGTCCTGGCGGTGAACCTGATCTCGGTGAAGTACTTCGGCGAGATGGAGTTCTGGTTCGCGATCGTCAAGGTCGCCACCCTCGTCGGCTTCATGCTGATCGGCGTCTTCCTGCTGGCCACGCAGCACGAGGTGGGCGGGCGGACCCCGGGGGTCGGCGTGATCACCGACAACGGCGGCGTGCTCCCGCACGGCGTGATGCCGGTCGTCCTCGTCATGCAGGGCGTGATCTTCGCGTACGCCGCCCTGGAGCTGGTCGGCGTCGCCGCGGGCGAGACCGCCGAGCCGGAGAAGGTCGTCCCGCGCGCGGTGAACTCGATCATGTGGCGGGTGGGCCTCTTCTACGTGGGCTCGGTCGTCCTGCTGGCCCTCCTCCTCCCCGGCTCCGCCTATTCCGCCGACGAGAGCCCCTTCGTCACGGTGCTGTCGAAGATCGGCGTCCCGGCGGCGGGCGACGTGATGAACCTGGTCGTCCTCACCGCCGCCATGTCGTCCCTCAACTCCGGCCTGTACTCCACCGGCCGCATCCTGCGTTCCATGGCGATGGCGGGCTCCGCGCCGGAGTTCACCGCCCGGATGAACCGCAGCCAGGTGCCCTACGGCGGCATCCTGCTGACCTGCGCGGTGTGCGTGCTCGGCGTCGGCCTGAACTACCTCATGCCGCACCAGGCCTTCGAGATCGTGCTGAACGTCGCCTCCCTCGGCATCATCAGCACCTGGGTGATCATCATGGTCTGCCACCTGGTCCTCGTCCGCCGCGCCCGCGCAGGCCTGCTGGCCCGCCCCTCCTTCCGCCTGCCGTTCAGCCCGGTCACGGAGATCACCACGATCGCCTTCCTCCTCGCCTGCCTCGCCATGATGGGCAACGACCCCGAGGTGGGCCGCAGGACCCTCCTCCTCATCCCTGTCATCGCCGTCCTCCTGACCGGCGGCTGGTTCGGTGTCCGGCGCAGGGTGTCGACGAAGGCGGACAACGAACTGTCCAGCCTCACGAAGTAGCAGCCCGACGGCGGTGTCAGCGGTGCCGTACGCTTCCCCACGCTCACGTCGGCGGCGTACTCCGCGGCCGTGCCGAGCCGCCGCGCGGCGGTCGCGTCCACATCTGCCGGCGGACGGTCAGGGACGCGCGCAAGGGGCGCGGGGGACTGCGCGACCAGCCCCCGCGCCCCGCGCCTGCCCACCGCGGACCGCCGGACGGACCGAACCCCCCGGCGCCCGCGCGAGCTCTCAGTGCGCGTGCACGTCGTTCGTCGCCGCGATCTTCGCCCACGACTTCGGCGGTACGGCCGCCGCCGTGCCCCGCGCGACGGACGCGTCGCGTGCCGCGGCCGCTGCCGGCTTCACCGGCTGGTACAGCCAGGTGTCGAACAGCGCGGCCAACGGCTTGCCGGACACCTGTTCGGCGTACGCGCGGAAGTCGGCCACCGACGCGTTGCCGTGCGCGTACGTCCGCGGCCAGCCCTTCAGGACGGCGAAGAACGCCTCGTCGCCGATCTCGTCGCGCAGCGCCTGCAGGGCCAGCGCGCCCCGGTCGTAGACCGCGAGGTGGAACTGGTTCTCCGGCCCCGGATCACCGGGCCGCACCGTCCAGAACGGGTCGTCGGCAGGGTGCGAGGCGTACACGTGGTCGGCGAGTTCCCGCGTCGTGCCCTCACCCTCGTGCTCGGACCACAGCCACTGCGCGTACCGCGCGAAGCCCTCGTTGATCCAGATGTCCTTCCAGCCCGCGACGGACACCAGGTCGCCGTACCACTGGTGGGCCAGCTCGTGCACGACCACGGAGGTGTTCGATCCGTTCGCGAACTGCCGCGGACTGTAGAACGGCCGGGTCTGCGTCTCCAGCGCGTACCCGGTGGTCACGTTCGGCACGTACCCGCCGAGCGCGTTGTACGGATAGGGCCCGAAGTACTCGGTCAGCCAGTCCGCGATCTCCCCGGTCCGCTCGATGCTCGCCCGGGCCGCGGCGGCGTGGTCGCCGAGGTCCTTGCTGTAGGCGTTCAGGACCGGGATGCCGCTCTCGGTCGTCCCGGTCGTGACGTCGAACCGGCCGACGGCCAGCGTCGCGAGGTACGTGGCCTGCGGCTTGTTCGACCGCCAGCTGTACCGCGTCCAGCCGGCCCGTGAACTCGTCGACTGGAGCGTGCCGTTGGAGATGGCCTGGGTGCCGTCGGGCACCTGCACCGACACGTCGTAGGTGGCCTTGTCGAGGGGGTGGTCGTTGCTCGGGAACCACCACCAGGCCGCCTCGGGCTCGTTCGCCGCGACTGCGCCGTCCGGTGTGCGCAGCCAGTTGGTGAAGCCGTACGCCTCCTTCGACGACGGCACACCGCTGTAGCGCACCACGATCGTGACCGCCGTGCCCTTGGGCAGCGGGGTCTTCGGGGTGATCTCCAGTTCGTGCTCGCCGGAAGTGGTGAACGCCGCGCGCACGCCGCCCACCCGCACCTCGCTCACGTCCAGCAGGAAGTCCAGGTTGAACCGTGACAGGTCCTGCGTGGTGCGGGCCAGCAGCGTCGCCGTCCCCTCCAGCTCGTCCGTCCGCGGCTGGTACCGGAGCCGCAGGTCGTAGTGCGAGACGTCGTAGCCGCCGTTGCCGTAGTCCGGGTAGTAGGGGTCGCCGATGCCCGGTGCGCCGGGCGTGTGGCTCGCGGCCGATGCCGGGATCGCCAGCAGCAGCGTGGCCGCGGCGAGTGCGCCCGGCGCGAAGATTCTGCGGTGCACGAAAGCTCCAAGTCGTAGGGGACCGAAGTCTGTTCGAAGCCTATTCAGTGCCTGTGAGACCAAACCTGTCCATGGCCGCCGCTGTCACACACATGCCATTCGGCCGTCACATGTCGCGCCGCGGACGTTGCGACGGCACCGCGCGCGGGTGACGGCCCTCTTCTGCGCGGGAGTTGACCGATGTACCGTCCGCGCATGCCGACACGCATGCGCTTAACGACCTGGAGACCGCTCGCCGCGGTGGCCCTCACAGCCCTGATGGCCACCCTTCTCACCCCGGCCGCCGCCCACGCCGCCCCGCGCGAGAGCCGGCCCGTCCACTCGTACGACGACGCGGTCCGCGAAGCCGTCTGGGTGGACACCGGACTCGACGGCGACGGCGACGGGAGGACCGACCGGGTCGCGGCGGACATCGTCCGGCCGCGCGAACCCGCCCGGCAGGGCCGCAAGGTTCCCGTGATCATGGACGCCAGCCCGTACTACTCCTGCTGCGGGCGCGGCAACGAGAGTCAGCTCAAGACGTACGACGCGAGCGGCGAAGTCGTCCAGATGCCGCTGTTCTACGACAACTACTTCGTGCCCCGCGGCTACGCCTTCGTCGGCGTCGACCTCGCCGGCACCAACCGCTCCGACGGCTGTGTGGACGTCGGCGGACGCTCCGACATCCAGTCCGCGAAGGCCGTCGTCGACTGGCTGAACGGCCGCGGCAAGGCCTACACCAGCCGCACCGGCACCACCCGCGCCGAGGCGACCTGGACCAACGGCAGGACCGGCATGATCGGCAAGAGCTGGGACGGCACCGTCGCCAACGGCGTCGCCGCCACCGGCGTCGAGGGCCTGGAGACCATCGTCCCGATCGGCGCCATCTCGACCTGGTACGACTACTACTTCGCCCAGGGCGCCCCGCTGTACGACTCCGGCCCCGACTGGCTGTCGGACTACGTCGACAGCCCCGACGCCCGCGCCAAGTGCGCCGCCGTGCAGCGGAAGCTGGTCGAGCAGGCACCGCGCACCGGCGACCGGACCAGGCTGTGGAGCGAGCGCGACTACGTCAAGGCCGCCTCCAAGGTGAAGGCCAGCGTCTTCCTCGTCCACGGCATGCAGGACCTCAACGTCCGTATGCAGCACGTCGGTCCGTGGTGGGACGCCCTCGCGAAGAACGGCGTCGAGCGCAAGATCTGGCTCTCCCAGACCGGCCACGTCGACCCCTTCGACTTCCGCCGCGCCGCCTGGGTCGACACCCTGCACCGCTGGTTCGACCACGAACTCCTCGGCTACGACAACGGCATCGACCGCGAGCCGATGGCCGACATCGAACGCCACCCCGACCAGTGGGTCACCTCCCGGGCCTGGCCGCCGCACGCTACCGCCACCACGACCCTGCGCCCCGCCGAGGGCGCGCGGGACGGCGTCGGCGCCCTCGGCCTGCGCAAGGGCACCGGCACCGAGACGTTCACCGACGACCCGCGGTCGAGCGAGACCGACTGGGCCGAGCGGATCGACACCGCCACGCCCGACAAGGCCGGCTTCACCACCGGGCCGCTCACCCGCGACCTGCGCCTGTCCGGCTCCTCGAAGGTCACCGTCACCGCCACCCCGACCACCTCGACGGCCCACCTGTCCGCCGTCCTCGTCGACCTCGGCCCCGACACCGTCCGGGACTATGGCGCGAGCGGCGAGGGGATCACCACGCTCACCGACCGCACCTGCTGGGGCGTGAGCACCACCGGCGACAGTGCCTGCTACAAGGAGACCCGGGCCAGGACCGCCGACGTCGACCACACGGTCGTCAGCCGCGGCTGGGCCGACCTCGGCACGTACGCCTCCGACCGCAAGGGCGTCCCGCTCACCCCGGGCAAGGCCTACACGATCACCCTGGACCTGGGCGCCACGGACCACGTCGTCCCGGCCGGACACCGCCTCGCGCTGATCGTCGCGGGCACCGACAAGGACCTCATCGACCCGCCGTCCACGCGGCCCACGCTGACGCTCGACCTGTCCCGCACCGCGGCCCGCGTCCCGTTCGTCGGCGGCACCACCGCCTTCGCCCGCGCCACCGCCGGGTCCGCGGCCACCGGGCCCGAGGCCGCCCCCCTCGACGGGGTGGCCGCACCGCGCGCCGCCCAGCGGATACCCGGGGGCGGCCGATGATCCGCGCGCTGACCCTGACCACCGCGGCCCTGGCCGCCTCCCTGGCCGCGGTACCGGCCGCCGCCGCGGAGCCCCCGCCCCGCACCGGCTTCGAGCGGACGGACGGCGCCCGCTGGACCGGCGAGAGCGAGGAGCGGTCCTTCCTCACGGCCGTCGACCGCGCGAGCGCCCGGGTCTCGATGACCCGCGTCGGCACGACGAAGCAGGGCCGCCCCCTCCAGCTCGTCCGGATCGGCGCGGCACACGCACCGAACAAGGTGCTGCTCGTGTGCAGTCAGCACGGTGACGAACCCTCCGGCCGGGAGGCCTGCCTGAGCACGGTCCGCGACCTGGCGTACGCCAAGGACCGGCCCACCCGCCGGTTCCTGGAGCGCACCACCCTGCTCGTCGTGCCCACCGCCAACCCCGACGGCCGCGCCGCCGGCACCCGCGGCAACAGCGACGGCGTCGACATCAACCGCGACCACATCGCCCTGCGGACCGCCGAGGGACGCGCCATGGCCGCGATCATCCGCGACCGGCGCCCCGACGTGATCTACGACCTGCACGAGTACGGCGGCACGCCCCCGTACTACGACAAGGACCTGTTCGACCTGTGGCCGCGCAACCTCAACACCGACGCGGCCGTCCACGACCAGGCCCGGGCCCTGTCCGAGGCGTACGTCCGCCCCGCCGCACAGCGCGCCGGACACTCCACCGGCACGTACGGCATCTGGACCGACCCCGTCACCGGCGAGCCGATCCGGCAGGTCGCCGGGGACGGGCAGGAACGCATCCTGCGCAACCTGTCCGGGATCAAGCACGCGCTCGGCCTGCTCATCGAGAGCCGGGTCGAGCCGCTGACCCAGGTCCCGGAACCGGTCAACAACCGACGCCGGGTGGACTCCCAACTGGCCGCGCTGAAGGGACTGTTCCGGTTCGCCGGGGAGCGGCGCGCGCAGGTCGAGGCGGCCACGGCCACGGCCCGGCGCGCGGGTCATGCCGACACCGGGCCGGTCTACCTCGGCGGCGCCGACAACGACCCGCCGGACGCGGCCGAGGTGATCGCGGACCCGCCCTGCGGCTACCGGCTCACCGCCGGCCAGTACGCCGAGGTGCAGGACGAACTCGCCCTGCACGGCGTGCGGACGAAGGACACCTACGTCCCGCTGCGCCAGTCCCTGCGCGCCCTCGTCCCCCTGCTCCTCGACGAGCGCGCCCCGTACCACCTCACCGCCGGTGAGCCGGTCACCGACTGCTGACTTTGCTCACGTCCGGCTCGCATCGCGTTCACGCGGGGGAGGCGACGGCCAGGTCCGCCGCCTCCTCCGCACATCCCCAGGCCACGGTCACGCCCGCACCGCCGTGACCGTAGTTGTGCACCAGCACCCGCCCGCCGGGCAGCGGTTCACGCTCCAGCCGGACCGCGGGCCGGGCGGGCCTGAGCCCCACCCGGTGCTCCAGCACCCGCGCCCCGGCGATCTCCGGCCGCAGCACCGCACACCGCCGTACGATCGCCTCCGCGACCTCGGGATCCGGCTCCAGCGCCCACGCGTCCTCGTCCGCCGTGCCGCCCAGCACGAGCCGGCCCGGCTGCGGGAAGACGTACGTCTTCGCCCCCAAGGCGTCCGTGGAGACCGCCCAGGTGCGGATGCCGGGGTTCTCCACGACGACCAGCTGCCCGCGCACCGGACGCACCGACGGGTCCGGCACGAGCGCGCGGGCGCCCAGCCCGGTGCAGTTGACCACCACCGGCGCGTCGACCTCGGCCAGGTCGGACACCGTACGGATGTCGATCACCCCGCCCGCCTTCAGGAGCCGCTCCCGCAGCCACGGCAGGTGGGTCGACATGTCGATGAGGGGCAATCGGGCCCACACGCCCGTCCCGGCGTACTCCGCGGCCGTCGCCGCCCGCAGCCCCGGCATCCGGGCGCCCGCCCAGGCGAGGGCCTCGTCCAGGTCCGCCTCGCCCAGTACCCCTTCGACCAGGCGTACGCCGGTGACCTCGGGCGAGGCCGCCGCCTCTTCGTGGACGTCCAGCGAGCGCAGCGCCCACGCGCGCGCGGACGCGACCGGCTCGATGGCGTACGGCCACCACAGCGCCCCGGCAACCGCCGAGGTGGTCCGCTCCACGGGATCCCGCGTCCACACCCGCACCCGCCGGCCGCGCTCGGCGAGCACCACGGCCGTCGTCAGCCCGATGACCCCGCCGCCGACCACGACGACGTCACCCCTCAGTCCGCTCTCCACACGGGGACGTTAGCGGAATGTGTCATGCCGTGCTCATGGCGGTCCCGCTGCGGGAATACTCACAGCATGTCTGCCGCATACGCGACCTTCGGCCTGGCACCGGCGATGCGTGCCGGTGGAGTCCTCGCCGACGGTGGTTACCAGGTACACCGCGACTTCGTGGACTTCATCGTCGACGGACGCCCGCTCCTCTTCCAGCTCTCCGACCTCGACGCCGTCTCCCCGCTCGCCTCCGACGTCCCGCCCGCCCTCTTCACCGCCCAGGTCCGCACCCTGCTCCTGGAGACGGAGGCGCCCCTGCCCGGCGGCCGCTTCGTCGTCTACGGCTGCCCCGAGTGCGCGGACCTGGGGTGCGGCGCCGTCACCGCGGTCATCGTCCGCGACGGCGACGACTACGTCTGGCGGGACTTCGCCTGGCAGACGGACGAACACGCCGACCTGCGGCTCAACGGCTACCACGGCATCGGCCCCTTCCGCTTCCACGGCGCCGAGTATCGGGCGGCTCTGGCCTCCCTGCTCGACGGCACCGGCGACACGGGTGACACCGGCGAGACCGTCGGCACCCGCCGCCGGGTCCTGCTGGTCGGCGCCCGGGCCGCCCTCCTGGCCAAGCTCGCCGCCGCGCTGCGCATCATCGGCATCGGCGCCGACATCACCCACGGCACGCACGACATCTCCGCCGACGAACTGCACGCCTACGGAGCCGTCGCCTTCGGCCGCGCGGTCACCCCGGAGGAACGGGCCACCGTACGCCGCTCCTTCGACCAGGCCGGCGTCGAGGTGGCCTACGTGGACGGACTCGCCCCGATCGTGCCCCTCCTCGTCGCCCAGATCGAGCACGCCCTCGACCGCAGCCCGGTGGACCGGCGCCGCCTCACCCGCCTGCTGGCCGCCGACGGCGAGGCGGGCATCGAGGTCACCTCCCCGTGCCGGGTGGTCCTCACCGCGTACCGTCTCGACCGCCTCCACCGCACCCACACCCACGAGCTCTTCGACGGTGTCCTGGAACCGGGCCACCACCGGATCGCCCTGGACGCCAGGGCGGTCAAGGGGGAGTCCTTCGTGGTGGCGCGGACCTCGGGGAGCGTGCTGGTGGCGGCGATGGCCCACTGAGAAACCGGGACGCGGACCGCGCGGGCCGCCCGTTAGGATCGGCTCCCTGATGACTGCCACTCTCGTCGCCAAGAACCTCGCCGCCGGCCACGGCGACCGCTCCCTGTTCTCCGGGCTCGACCTCGTCGTCGCGCCCGGTGATGTGATCGGCCTGGTCGGGGCCAACGGCGCGGGCAAGTCCACGCTGCTCAGGATGCTCGCCGGCCTCACCGCCCCGGAGGAGGGGGAGCTGCGGCTGTCCCCGCCGTCGGCGACCGTCGGCCACCTCCCGCAGGAGCCGGAGCGCCGGCCGGGCGAGACCGTACGGGACTTCCTCGCCCGCCGCACCGGCGTGGCCGAGGCCCAGCGGCAGATGGACGAGGCCACGCAGGCCCTCGTCGACGGGGCCCCGGGCGCGGACGACGCGTACGCCACGAGCCTGGAGCGCTGGCTCGGGCTCGGCGGCGCCGACCTGGACGAGCGGGCCGAGGAGGTCGCCGACGGACTCGGCCTCGCGGTCGACCTGGACCTGCCGATGACGGCCCTGTCGGGCGGCCAGGCGGCCCGCGCCGGACTGGCCTCGCTGCTCCTGTCCCGCTACGACGTCTTCCTCCTCGACGAGCCGACCAACGACCTCGACCTGGACGGCCTGGAACGCCTCGAACGCTTCGTGGGCGGCCTGCGGGCGGGCACGGTCGTGGTCAGCCACGACCGCGAGTTCCTCACCCGCACGGTCACCAAGGTCCTCGAACTCGACCTGGCCCAGCAGCAGATCTCTCTCTACGGCGGCGGCTACGAGGCCTATCTGGAGGAGCGGGAGGTCGCCCGGCGGCACGCGCGCGGCGACTACGAGGAGTTCGCCGACAAGAAGGCAGCCCTCCAGGAGCGGGCCCAGGTCCAGCGTTCCTGGATGGACAAGGGCGTGAAGAACGCCCGCCGCAAGGCGGCCAACGACAACGACAAGATCGGCCGCAAGTTCCGCAGCGAGGCCAGCGAGAAGCAGGCCGCGAAGGCCCGCCAGACGCAGCGCATGATCGAACGCCTTGACGTCGTCGAGGAGCCCCGCAAGGAGTGGGAGCTGCGTATGGAGATCGCGACGGCCCCGCGTTCGGGCGCCGTCGTCGCGACCCTGCGGGGCGCCGAGGTCCGGCGCGGCGGCTTCGTGCTCGGCCCGGTTTCCCTGCAGATCGACTGGGCGGACCGGATCGCGGTGACCGGAGCGAACGGCTCGGGCAAGTCCACCCTGCTCGGCGCCCTGCTGGGCCGCGTGCCGCTGGACGTGGGCGCCGCCTCCCTGGGGTCCGGTGTCCTGACCGGCGAGGTCGACCAGGCCCGCAAGCTGTTCCACGGCCCGGAGGTCCTGCTGGACGCCTTCGGCGCGGCCGTGCCGGACACCGAACCGGCCGAGGTCCGCACGCTGTTGGCGAAGTTCGGCCTGAAGGCGGAGCATGTCCTGCGCCCGGCGTCGACCCTCTCCCCGGGCGAGCGCACCCGGGCCGCGCTGGCCCTGCTCCAGGGCCGGGGCGTCAACCTCCTGGTCCTGGACGAGCCGACCAACCACCTGGACCTGCCGGCCATCGAACAGCTGGAGGCGGCCCTGGACGCCTACGAGGGCACGCTGCTCCTGGTCACCCACGACCGCCGCATGCTGGACGCCGTCCGTGTGACCCGCCGCTTCGAGGTGGCCGACGGCAAGGTGACCGAGCGCTGACGGCCCGCCGGGCGCCTGGCGGCTGGGCCTGACGCCGGAGGCGTCGCTGACCGCCGTGCCGCGCGCCCGCGGTGCATCCCTGTCGCCGAGGCCGACCGCATGGTGCCGGCCTACGGACGAACCGTCCCGGCCCGGCCCGGCCCCGTCCGTACCGGAGAACCCGGGCCGGACGGCTCAGCGACCGCCGCTCAACTCCCGCCGTTCAGCGCCTGCCCTTCAGCGCCTGCCTTTCTTGGGGTCGGCGAGGCCCGCCTTGCGCAGGGCGTCGGCCATCGCGCTGTTGGCGGGCGGCGTCGCCTGACGCGCGCCGCCGCCGCCCCCGCCGCCCGCACCGACTCCACGGTTCTGCCGCTGCTGCGGCGGACGCGCGCCCCGCTGCCGGCGCTCGACGCCGCCCCCGGCCTGCTGGCGCTCCTGCGGCGCCGCCTCGTCGTCGAGCCGCAGCGTCAGGGAGATCCGCTTGCGCGGGATGTCGATGTCGAGCACCTTCACCTTGACGATGTCGCCCGGCTTCACCACGTCCCGCGGGTCCTTGACGAACGTCTTCGACATCGCCGAGACGTGCACCAGCCCGTCCTGGTGGACACCGACGTCGACGAACGCCCCGAAGGCCGCCACGTTCGTGACCACGCCCTCCAGGATCATCCCGGAGGACAGGTCGGAGATCTTCTCGACGCCGTCCTTGAAGGTGGCCGTCCTGAACGCGGGCCGCGGGTCGCGCCCGGGCTTCTCCAGCTCCTTGAGGATGTCCGTCACGGTCGGCAGACCGAACGTCTCGTCCACGAAGTCGTCCGGCCTCAGCGAGCGCAGCACGGCCGTGTTGCCGACCAGCGAGGCGACCTCGCTGCCCGCCGTCCTCACCATGCGCCGCACCACCGGGTACGCCTCGGGGTGCACGCTGGACGCGTCCAGCGGGTCGTCGCCGCCGCGGATGCGGAGGAAACCCGCGCACTGCTCGAACGCCTTCGGACCGAGCCGGGCCACGGCCTTCAGCTGTGAGCGGGACGTGAACGGGCCGTTGGCGTCGCGGTGCGCCACGATGTTCTCGGCGAGAGCGGAGGTGATGCCGGAGACCCGGGAGAGCAGCGGGGCCGACGCCGTGTTGACGTCGACACCGACGCCGTTCACACAGTCCTCCACCACCGCGTCCAGCGAACGCGACAGCTTCACCTCGGACAGGTCGTGCTGGTACTGGCCGACACCGATCGACTTCGGGTCGATCTTCACCAGCTCCGCGAGGGGGTCCTGGAGCCGGCGCGCGATCGACACGGCGCCGCGCAGCGACACGTCCATGTCGGGCAGCTCCTGCGAGGCGAAGGCGGAGGCCGAGTACACGGAGGCGCCCGCCTCGGACACCATCACCTTGGTGAGGTTCAGCTCCGGGTGCTTGGCGATCAGTTCACCGGCCAGCTTGTCGGTCTCACGGGAGGCCGTGCCGTTGCCGATCGCGATCAGTTCGACCGCGTGCTCCTTCGCCAGCCGGGCGAGCCTGGCGATGGCCTCGTCCCACTTGTTGGCCGGGACGTGCGGATGGATGACGTCCGTGGCGACGACCTTGCCGGTCGCGTCGACCACGGCGACCTTCACGCCCGTACGGAAACCGGGGTCCAGGCCCAGCGTGGCGCGGGTGCCGGCCGGCGCCGCGAGCAGCAGGTCCCGCAGGTTCGCCGCGAAGACGTCGACCGCCCCGTCCTCCGCGGCCGTGCGCAGCCGCATCCGGATGTCGATGCCCAGGTGCACCAGGATGCGGGTGCGCCAGGCCCAGCGGACCGTGTCCTTGAGCCACTTGTCGCCGGGACGGCCCCGGTCGGTGATCCCGAACCGGTGCGCCACCATCCCCTCGTACGACGACGGCCCGTCGGTCGGCTCCTCCGGCTCCAGGACGAGGTCGAGGACCTCCTCCTTCTCGCCGCGCAGCATGGCGAGGACGCGGTGCGAGGGCAGTGCGGTGAACGGCTCGGCGAAGTCGAAGTAGTCGGCGAACTTGGCGCCCGCCTCCTCCTTGCCCTCCCGCACCTTGGCGACCAGCCGCCCGCGCGCCCACATGCGCTCGCGCACCTCGCCGATCAGGTCCGCGTCCTCGGAGAACCGCTCGGTGAGGATCGCCCGCGCGCCGTCCAGGGCGGCCTGCGGGTCGGCCACGCCCTTGTCGGCGTCCACGAAGGCGGCCGCCGCGGCCAGGGGTTCCACGGTCGGGTCGCCGACCAGTCCGTCCGCCAGCGGCTCCAGGCCCGCCTCGCGGGCGATCTGCGCCTTGGTGCGCCGCTTCGGCTTGAACGGCAGGTAGATGTCCTCCAGGCGCGCCTTGGTCTCCGCGCCGCGGATCCGCGCCTCCAGCTCCTCGGTGAGCTTGCCCTGCTCGCGCACCGACTCCAGGATCGCCGTCCGCCGTTCCTCCAGCTCCCGCAGATAGCGCAGCCGTTCCTCGATCGTGCGCAGCTGCGCGTCGTCGAGCATCTCGGTCGCTTCCTTGCGGTAGCGAGCGACGAAGGGAACCGTCGAGCCGCCGTCGAGCAGCTCGACGGCCGCCCGGACCTGCCGCTCCCGCACGCCGAGTTCCTCGGCGATCCTGCCTTCGATGGACCCTACGAGGGGTGTCGTCACGATCCCGTACCGCCTTCTCCACTGAGGTTGCGCGGCAATTGTGGCAGGTGACACCGACACTCGGGGTTCAGGGCGGATTCCCGGCGGGCCGGGGGGACGGCCCGCCGCCCGCGGCACGGTGCCGCGGGCCCGGCGAACGTCCCGCGCGGGTCAGGCCCGGCGGCTGCGGGTCGAGCTGGAGGCGCCGCCGAAGAGGCGCGCCACCGCACGGAAGGGCAGGGTCACGACAGTGGCGATGGCCCCACCGATCTGGCGGAGTACGTCTGCGATCGCACGGAACACGGAAATTCCCCTCTCCTCTCCCGGTCACGACGACCGGGAAGGCAACGGGTACCTCAAGAACGGCCCGGCATGCCTCGGCAGTTGATCTCCGGCCTGTTCAGCGCTTGCCGAACAGATCGGCGGGGAAGGCCCCGGCGGTGAGCGCGGCCTGCGCGAAGCCGGCGCCGAGCTCGGTCAGCCGGGCGAAACCGTCCGCGCCCAGGTGCTCGTAGGGAGCCCGGTCCAGCCGGTCCGTCTCCCGCTCGATCTCCTGGCGCAGCGCGAGCCCCTGCTCGGTCAGCTCGCCGGCCTCGACGAGCAGTCCGCGCTCCCGCAGCCGCCCGGCCGCCGCCTCCCAGTCCTTGCGGGTCCAGCCGCGGGTGCCGCGCACCCACTTCGGGGTCATGCCCCTGCCGGTCGCGGTATGGGTCACCAGGGCCTCCAGGCCGTCGAGCCCCGCGGACATCAGCGCGGCGAGGTGCCCGTCGCCCCGGTGCGGCTCATGAACAGCTGGCATGTCTCAGGCCCTCTCCTGTCTCACGACTTCCAGGTGAGGAACAACGATGATGTACATCGGACCTCGCAGGCCGCTGTCTCAGAGCACGCCAAGAACCGTAGCCCGTTCGTGACCTACGGCAACAAGGCAAGGCCCCGCAGCGGCCCCTGCACCAGACTGACCTGCGGGCTTGGAGTCCCAACGAGCTACAGGAGTCGGCGGACGGGCGCCTCGATCATGTTTTCACGCCGGCAAGGCGTTCCCCGACCGGGACCAGAAGGACTGACCTGCGACATCACCTGGGACCAACTGACGGGTGCCGGGCTGGCAGTTGCGGCGCTCGGCGGACGGCGGGCGGCACGTCGACGTGGGGGTCTACGGCGACTACGCCTTCGTCGACCGCGGTTGCACCGCCGGCCTCGATGCCTCGGACCGCTGGCAGGAGAACCGGACGCCCTTCGACCTGTCCGCCCGCACGCTCCGCCTGCGCGTCCTCGTCGACCGCACGTCCGTCGAGATGTTCGTCGACGACGGCCGGTACGCGCACTCGACCGTGGTCTTCCCCGACGTGTCCGACACCGGGCCGACCCTCTTCACCATCGACGGGCAGGCGGTGTTCCGGAACATCGTGATCCGGGAGTTCGCGGTCTGATCCGACGGGGGTGGCCGGTGGGATGGCCGCGACGGACGAGGTCGGCGGCGGCGCCCGGCGCGCCGGGGCTCTCTTGGAGGAACAAGCGCGAGGGCCGCACCAGGCGCGCTCGGTTCCGCGTCGGCCCAGCTTCGGGGCGACGAGGTGGGGCGGGTCTCGCGTGAGGCAGCGGCCGCTGGGGCGTGAGACGGGGGCTTCGGCTCGGCGTGACAAAATGGGGGGCCGTTCGTCCGTCCTTCGATGCTGCGAGGTTCTCCGTGAGCAAGCACGTGGCCCGCGAGCCGCTGCGCCGTAATTCGCGGTCCAACCGGGCGCGCATCCTGGCCACGGCCCGTGAGGAGCTGGGGCGGAACCCCGATGTCACGCTGGAGGAGCTGGCGCGGGCCGCCGGGGTCGTCCGGCGCACCCTCTTCGGGCACTTCCCGGGGCGGGCGGCGCTGCTGGAGGCGCTCGCCGAGGAAGCCGCCGAGACGTTGCGGAACGCGGTGGAGGCCGGGCCGGAGCCGGGGGAGTCGGCCGAGCGGGCGTTGGCGTGGTTCGTACTCCGGATGTGGCCCGTGGGCGACCGCTACCGCATGCTGCTGGCGCTCACCCGGCGGGACCTCGGCTCCGAGCGCCTCGACGAGGTGCTCGCGCCGGCCCAGGAGGCCGCCATCGGGATCCTGGAGCGCGGGCAGCGGGACGGCGTCTTCCACTCCCATCTGCCGCCGGCCGTGCAGAGCGCAGGCCTGATGGCGTTGATCGTGGCTCTGGTGGAGTCCGTCAACACCGGCGCGCTGGAGGACGACGGGCACCGGATCGCCACGGCCACCCTCATCGCGGCCGGCGTGCCGGAGGACCGGGCGAGCGCGGTGGTCGAGGAGGTTGCGTCGGCGATGGCTACGGCTCTTCCGGCCCACGGCACCTGATTTCTCTCCGGCCGACCCGTTCGACGAGGTGTCCCGGGCGTCGTCGCGGCGGAAGGTGACCGACTTGCCGGAGAAGTGGGCGGTGAGGCCCTGCTCCGTGGTGGTGACCGAGCGCAGTCGGAGGCCGTCGGAGAAGTTCCGTGGCGCGATCGGCTCGGCGAAGACCTGGCCGGGCAACGTCTCACCGGCTTCGGGCAGGGCGACGCGGCCCGCGACCTTGAAGTCCTTGAAGGTGACGCGGTTGCCGGAGGCCGCCGGGACGGTCGTCGTCGCGGTGACCTCGAAGCCGAGGGTGGTCAGGACGCGGGCGCGGATCCGGTCGGAACCGTAGCCCCGGGTCAGTTCCAGGACTAGGGCGTCGGACAGGTCCGCGTACGACAGGAAGACGGTCGCCTCCGCCGAGCGGGCCCGTGCCTCGCTGTCGTCGTCCGACTTCGTCGACCCACGGGCGCGGGTTTCAGACGGGACTCGGGGGCGACCCGGACTTCCGTACGTGATCGACCTTCGCGGCGGCGGTGTCCGGGGCGACTCCGGCGGCGATGAGGGCGGCGGTGGCGGCGCCGGTGCCGTCGTCGGACCACAGGCCGCAGTCGACGCAGTCGAGCAGGGTCAGCAGTTCGGCCTCGATGGCTCGGGTGAGCGGGTCGGGCGGGACGGTGGTCTGGAAGACGCCCTGTCGGCGGCCGTGGGCGAAGACCCTCGTGGCCATGGAGCGGGCGGGGGTCAGCAGTTCGTCGACGCGTGCGCGTGCGAGGTCATGGCCGCGGGCCAGCCGGATGAGGGCGCGGTAGCGGTCGCCGACGGGCCACACCATGAGGACGAATCGCGCCATGTCCGCGACGGCGTCGGGGGTCGGGGCCGGGGCACCCGCGACGGCGCGCCGGATCGCCTCCGCGGCCTCGGCGGCCAGGCCCTCGACGAGCGCGGCCCGGCCGGCGAAGTGGACGTACACGGTGCGCCGGGCCACACCGGCGGCACCGGCGATGTCCTCCAGGCTGCTGTCGGGGTCGCGGGTCAGTTCCCGCCGAGCCGCGTCGAGGATCCGGGCACGGGTGGCCCGCGCGTCCCGACGCTGCGCCGAAGCCGAGGTCGAAGTCGGCGAGGGGGACGAAGTCGAAGTCGGAGCAGGAGAGGGCGGCGTCTCGTGGGGCCGGGCCGGAGACCGTCTCGGCCTCGTCGTCGGTGTTCGTGCTGGTCGGCTGGTCACGTCGGTACCTCGAGGGCGGGTGGGAGGAGGGAGTCATCGCGATAGTTGCACAGCGAGGGGCAATAAACTAGTCTGCACATTGATGGGCAATTAAGTGCTCCCGCCCGTCCGCCCCGCCCCCTCTCAGGAGCTACTGATGCCCTTCCTTGCAAACACCCCCGTGGAGAAGATGCCCGGGCCGTACGCGCGGCGCTGGTGGGCGCTGCTCGTGCTGTGCCTGAGCCTGCTGATCACGGTGATGGCGAACACGTCGCTGATCGTCGCCGCCCCCGACATGACCACCGACCTGGGCCTGAGCAGCAGTGATCTGCAGTGGGTCGTCGACAGCTACACCGTTCCGTACGCGGCGCTGATGCTGGTGCTGGGCGCGATCGGCGACAAGTACAGCCGGCGCGGCGCGCTGGTGCTGGGTCTGCTGATCTTCGCCGGCGGTTCGGTGATGGGGAGCATGGTCGACGAGACCTCGCTGGTCATCGCGGCCCGCGCGATCATGGGTGTCGGTGCCGCGGTCGTGATGCCGGCCACGCTGTCCCTGCTGGTCGCGACCTTCCCCCGGAGCGAGCGGGCCAAGGCCATCACCGCCTGGGCCGCGACCTCCGGGGTGGCGGTAGCCGTCGGCCCGCTGGTCTCCGGCTGGCTGCTTGAGGACCACGCCTGGGGCTCGACCTTCCTGATCAACGTGCCGATCGCCGTCCTCGCCGTGTTCGGCGCGCTCGCCCTGGTACCGCCGTCCAAGGCGGAGGGCATGGGCCGGATCGACTACGTCGGTGGTCTGCTGTCGATCGTCACCGTCGGCTCCCTGATCTACGCCGCCATCGAGGGCCCGCACTCCGGCTGGGGCGCCGGCCCCGTCACCGCCGCCGTGGTCGCCGGTGTCGGTCTGGTCGCCTTCGTCGCCTGGGAGCTGCGGCACCCGCACCCGATGCTGGACGTCCGACAGTTCGCGCTGCGGCCCTTCAGCGGCTCGATGCTCGCGGTGATGTTCTTCTTCTTCGGCATGTTCGCCGTGATCTACTACTCGACGCAGTTCCTGCAGTTCGTCCTCGGCTACGGCGCCCTGGACACGGGTGTACGGCTGCTGCCGCTGGGCGGTGCGGTGTTCCTCGGGTCCGCGGCGACCGGGGTGCTCGCCCCGAAGCTGGGCGTGAGGGTGATGGCCGTGACCGGCATGGCCGTCGGCACGGCGGGCATGTTCCTGCTCACCCAGATCGACAAGGGGTCGACGTACGGGGACTTCCTGGCGCCGCTGATGATGCTGGGCCTCGCGCTCGGACTGGCCATCTCCCCGGCGACCGACACGATCATGGGCTCCTTCCCCGAGTCCGAGCTGGGCGTCGGCGGCGGTGTCAACGACACCGCGCTGGAGCTGGGCGGGGCGCTGGGCATCGCGGTGCTGGGCTCGCTGCTGGGCACGGCCTACCGCGACGAGCTGACCGACCTGGTGGGCGACCGGCTCCCGGCGGAGGCGATGGAGACCGCCAAGGACTCGGTCGGCGCCGGCCTGGCCGTCGCGGAGCGGGTCGGGCAGGATCCCTCCGCCGGGCCCCAGCAGGCCCAGGCCGCCGTGGACGCCGTCCACCAGGCCTTCGCCCACGGAGTCGCCCAGACCAGCCTCATCGGCGGGATCATCATGGCCGCCGGAACACTGATCGTCCTCGCGGTCCTGCCGGGACGGCGCGGGTTCGCGAGGAAGAGCGCCGAGCCGGGGGCCGGGGCGACGGCGAGCGAGGCGGCGACTGTGCGGGAGCACACCGGGTCCACCCGCTAGATCGCCGGCGGGGCGTCCACTGGATCGCCGGGGACGCATCCGCCGGATCGCCGCCCGCGGACGAGGTGACCCAATCCCTGCAAGCCCGGGCCTTCGGCGCCCTCACCGTCCCGTCGCCCTACCTCCACGGTGCCGACGACAACTGCATCTCCGTGGAGTTGAGCGACGGCATGGACGACCTGTTCACGAACGGCCTCGAACGCATCGTCATACCCGGCGCAGGGCACTTCCTGCACTTCGAACAGCCCAAGACGGTCGCCGACCACATCCTGGGCTTCCTGAACGGCTGACCCCCCTCCAACCGCCCAGAACCCGAAGGGTTGACCGAACCATGACTGACAAGGAAAGGCAGGAGGCCATGGCTGTGGCGACTCCTCCGTACGCGAGCGACGCACTGGCCGAGGGGACCGTCGACGCGGTGGTGATCGGCGGGGGCGCCGCGGGGCTGAACGGTGCACTGATCCTCGCCCGCTCCCGCCGCTCGGTCGTCGTGATCGACAGCGGCTCCCCGCGCAACGCGCCCGCGAAGGCCGTGCACGGCCTCCTCGCCCTGGACGGCACCCCGCCGCCCGAGATCCTTCGACGGGGCCGGGAGCAGGTGCGCCAGTACGGCGGACGCGTCGTGTTCGGCGAGGTGATCTCGGCCGAGTCCGCCGCCCCGTCGGTGGACGGGGACCTGCGGTTCACCGTCACCCTGGCCGACGGCCGCAGCATCACCGCTCGCCGCATCCTGGTGGCCACCGGCCTCACGGATGTGCTGCCACAGGTGCCCGGGCTCGCCGAGCACTGGGGGCACAGTGTGGTGCACTGCCCGTACTGCCACGGCTGGGAGGTGCGCGATGAGCCCATCGGTATCCTCGCCACCGGCGCGGCCTCCATCGGCCACGCGTTTCTGTTCCGTCAGCTGACCGAGGACCTGACCTACTTCACCCACGGCACTGACCTGGACGAGGACAGCCGCACCCGCTTCGCCGCCCGCGGCATCCGCGTCATCGACACCCCGGTCACCGAGGTCGTCAACGACGAGGACGGTGCCCTCGCCGGGGTGCGCCTGGCCGACGGCCAGGTCGTGGCCCGCCGCGTCCTCGCGGTCGCCGCGCAGATGCAGGCCCGCACCCAGGGCCTGGAAGGTCTGCGCCTGCCGGTGCAGGACCTGCCGAACAACATGGGCCGCGGTTTCGCCTCCGGCATGGCCGGCACCACCGAGGTGCCGGGTGTGTGGGTGGCCGGCAACGCCACCGATCTGACCGCCCAGGTCGGGGCCTCCGCAGCGGCCGGCGCACTGGCCGGCGCCAACATCAACAGCATGCTGGCCACCGCGGACACCGACGCGGCCCTCCAGGGGGGATCGCCGAGGTAAGCCCAAAAGGGGTCACAGGATGATCTTGAAGCCCTGAGATCTCAGCCCGTCACCCGCTCGCCTCACCTTCATTGTGAGGAAACCGATCTGTTTTCCCGCCTGGAAACTGATCAGTTCGGCTTCGATGAGGATGCCCCGGCTGAGCAGGCGTTCCAGTTTGGAGCGGATGCCTTCGGTGTGCTTCGGGAGGATCGGCAGGTCCAGGGAGCGGCTTCGTCAGCAGCCGCAGCATGTAGACCGCGAAGGTGTGCCGAGTGTCGTGGATCCGGACCCCCCGCGGCATGACGATGCCGACCCGGGGCTCCTCGCTCAGCCCCACGGCGCGCAGATGTGCGGCGTCGAATATCTGCTCCCAGCGCTGTCGGGTCGGCATTCGTCCGCCGCGGCCGACGAACATCGCCATCGGCTCCAGCCCGTGATCGCCTTCGATGACTGCGCGGCGGCGCTTGTCCGCGTTCGTGCTCTCGACCCGGATGATGCGGCGCCTGCTGTCGAGCATCCCTCTCACCTTCATCCGCCGCAGGTCGATGTCATCGACGATGAACAACTCCTCGCGGCGTATCCACAGGGCCTTCGCCCCAGCCCGGACCTGCGCCGCGCGCTCGGTGCGCCGGTACATGTCCAGCTCTCGCAGCGTCGGGTCCCGTCGGTACCTGATCCAGGCCAGGGCGGGACGCGATCCGTTCGTGGCAGGAAAGGTGGGTTACTCGTCATTGCGGCCGTGCTCCGGCCGCCGAAGAATCGTCCGCATGGCGCAGCGCACCGTTCTCCTCGTCCTCTTCGACGGCGTCCAGAGCCTGGACGTCACCGGCCCCTGGGAGGTCTTCGCCGGCGCCGAGCGGCACTCCCCGGGCACCTACCGGCTCCGCACGGCCTCACTGGACGGCGCCGCCGTACGCGCCTCCAGCGGCCTGGCCCTCGTACCGGACGAGGCCCTCGCCGGCGCCCCCGATCCGCACACCCTCCTCGTCCCGGGCGGCCGGGGCACCCGAAGCCCCGACCCGGCGCTGACCGACTGGCTGCGGGAGCACGGCCCGCGCGCCCGCCGCCTGGTCTCGGTGTGCACCGGCGCGATCCTGCTCGCCGAGGCCGGACTGCTCGACGGCCACCGCGTCACGACCCACTGGGCGTACGGCGCCCGGCTCGCCCGCGACCACCCGGCCGTCGAGGTCGACCCGGACCCTATCTACGTCCGCGACGGACACGTCTCCACCTCCGCGGGCGTCACCTCCGGGATCGACCTCGCCCTCGCCCTGGTCGAGGAGGACCTGGGCCGGGACGTGGCGCTCACCATCGCCCGCCACCTGGTCGTCTTCCTGCGCCGGCCCGGCAACCAGGCCCAGTTCAGCGCCCAGCTCGCCGCCCAGACCGCCCAGCGCGCACCGTTGCGCGAGGTCCAGCAGTGGATCACCGAGCACCCCGCCGACGACCTGAGCGTCGAGTCCCTCGCCGGACGCGCCCGGTTGTCGCCCCGCCACTTCGCCCGCGCCTTCCGCGCCGAGACCGGCATGACCCCCGGCCGCTACGTCGACCGGGTCCGCCTCGAACACGCCCGCCGTCTCCTGGAGGACACCGCCGACGGCGTCGAGGAGATCTCCCGCGCCAGCGGCTACGGCACCCCCGAGGCGATGCGCCGCGCCTTCGTCAAGACCCTCCAAACCGCCCCGGCCGAGTACCGCCGCCGGTTCCGCCCCGCCCCCGCGCCCCGCTGAACGCCCCTGGCAAGCCCCCCGAAATCCCGAAGTCCCGAAGTCCCGAAGTGTCAAACTCCCGGAAGGAAGTTCATGCAGATCGCGATCGTCCTCTTCGACCGCTTCACCGCCCTGGACGCCGTCGGCCCGTACGAGACCCTCGGCCGCCTCCCGGACGCGGAGACCGTCTTCGTCGCCGAGCGGACCGGTCCCGTGCGCACCGACACCGGCGACCTGGCCCTCGTCGCCGACCGGACGCTCGCCGACGTGCCGGGCCCCGACATCGTGGTCGTGCCCGGCGGCCCCGGCCAGAGCGCGCAGATGGAGAACGGCACCCTCCTGGACTGGCTGCGCACCGCCGACGCCACCAGCACCTGGACGACCTCCGTGTGCACCGGCTCCCTGCTGCTCGCCGCCGCCGGTCTCCTCGACGGCCGCCGCGCCACCTCGCACTGGCTCGCCCTGGACCACCTCAAGCCCTTCGGAGCCGTGCCCACGGGGGAGCGGGTCGTCCTCGACGGCAAGTACGTCACCGCCGCCGGTGTCTCCTCCGGCATCGACATGGGCCTGACCCTGCTCGGCCGGATCGCGGGCGACGACCACGCCCGGACCGTCCAGCTGGCCACGGAGTACGACCCGCAGCCGCCCTACGACGCCGGGTCGCCCGAGAAGGCGCCCGCACACCTCGTCGACCGGCTGCGGGCCCGCAGCCGCTTCATGCTGACGTAGTCCAGGTGAACCGCGGCTGCCGGCGCTCCAGGAACGCGGCGACGCCCTCCGCGGTGTCGCCGCTGCCGTGTGCCTGCCCGGCCCAGTGGTCGTCCCGGTCCGTGCGACCGTCCGCGAACTCCTTCGCCGCGGCCTGCGTCAGCTGGGAGCGGGACACCAGGATCCGGGCGAACTCGGCGACCCGCCCGTCGAGTTCGCCCTCCGGGAGCACCTCGTCCACCAGCCCGGTGCGCAGCGCCCGCCCCGCGTCGATCAACTCCCCGGAGAACAAAAGGTACTTGGCCGTCGCCGGTCCCACCAGCGACACCAGACGCCGGGTGGAGGACGCCGGATACACGATCCCGAGCTTCGCCGGAGTCACCCCGAACAGCGCGCCCTCCTCGGCGAACCGCAGATCGCAGGCCGCCGCGAGCTGCGACCCGCCGCCCACACAGTGCCCGCGGACCGCCGCCAGCGTCGGCTTCGGGAAGGCCGCGAGAGCCTCCTCGGCGCGCACCGCGAGCCCCTGCGCCTCCTTCGGGGAACCCCGGAGCGTGGTGATGTCGGCGCCCGCGCAGAACGTCGGGCCCTCACCGGTCAGCACCAGGGCCCGTACGCCCGGGTCGGCCGCCAGCGTGTCGAGCAGCGGCGGCAGCGCCCGCCACATCGCGGCGGTCATCGCGTTGCGCTTGGCCGGGTGGTGGATGACGACGGTGGCGACCGCGTCGGCGACACCGTGCAGCAGCTGGGGCTCCATGCGCCGGATGCTATCCGCCCCGGTCGAGGGACCCGCGGGTCCCTCGTCGTCCTCGTCGTCCGCGTCGGCAAACCCGTACAACCCGAAAAATCCACGAAGCCGACACACGGGAGGACAAGAACGGTCCCATACCTCATCGGGACTTGCGCCAACGGTCAGAAGCGCTCGATACCAGCTGACTTCTGTTCAGTTCTCCGGGTGACCGAGCCGGTTGCCAACACTCGACGTGTGGTGACAATCGAGCGCGAGGGTGGCGACCGGACGATGAACAACCATGGGCGCGGGTCCGGCCCACGCCCGGACGGAACGGACCAGCCCCGCGACCCCGGGCCGCCGGATCCGTTGCCGTACGAAGGCGTGTGGCGGTTCACCGCCCCCGCGGTCGACGCCTCCGTCCCGCAGGCGCGACACGCCGTACGGGACCTGCTCCACCGCCAGGGCGTGCCGGTCTCGGACGACCTGGTCGAGGGCCTGCTGCTGATCGTCTCGGAGCTGGTCACGAACGCCGTGCGGCACGCGGCCCTGCTGTCACCGATGCTCGCCGTGGAGGTCGCCGTCGGCGCGGCGTGGGTACGGGTGTCCGTCGAGGACAACCACCCCTACCGCCCGACCGCCCTGGAGGCCGACCACGGACAGACCGGCGGCCGCGGTCTGCTCCTGGTGCGCGAGGTCACCCGGGAGGCGGGCGGCATGTGCGACGTGGAGCACACGGCGAGCGGCGGCAAGGTGATCTGGGCCGCCGTGCCGCTCAAGCCCGCGGAGCTGCCGTAGGCCCGGCCGGCCCCCGGCCGCTCACCAGCCGGCGGACGGGCCCGTCAGTTCCCTGACCGCCGGACGGGCCGCGTCCAGAACGGTCATGAACCAGGACGAGAAGGGGTCCTTCGCGTGCCGCTCCGCCAGCTCGGCCGGGGTCACGAAGACCGTCTCGCCGACCTCTTCCGGGTCCGGCCGCGGCGGGGACTGCACCAGCCCGACGAAGAGGTGGTTGTACTCCTGCTCCACCAGCCCCGAATCCGGGTCCGGGTGGTTGTAGCGGACCGTGCCCGCCTCGGCGAGCAGCGACGGGGAGAGCCCCAGTTCCTCGAACGTCCGCCGGGCCGCCGCCGCGAAGGGCGCCTCGCCGGGATAGGGATGGCCGCAGCAGGTGTTGGACCACACACCGGGGGAGTGGTACTTGCCGGACGCCCGCTGCTGGAGCAGCAGCCGGCCCCGCTCGTCGAAGAGGAACACAGAGAAGGCGCGGTGCAACCGCCCCGGCGGCTGGTGCGCGGCGAGCTTCTCCGCGGTGCCGATCGTCACACCGTTCTCGTCGACCAGCTCCAGCAGGATCGCGTCCGCGGTGCCGTTCGGCGGCCTGTGCGTCGCGGTGGCAGGTGTGATCGGCATACCCATCCTTCACTTCGGTCTTCGCGCCCCAAGTGTGCCGTACGAATCCGGCACTCCCGGCAGGGGAGCGTGCCCGGCGCGGCGGCGGCGGAACCGTCCGGGGCGGGGCTGTGAGCATGAGGACGCACCCGTTCGCCGGATCGCTGCATTCCGTCAGAACGGGCGTGTCACCGGCCGAACTGGTGTCCTCAGTGGCACAGCCGGGCCTCGTGCCGCGCGTGCCCGACGGGCTCCAGCTGGAAGGTGCAGTGCTCCACGTCGAAGTGGTCACCGAGGCAGCCCTGGAGCTCGTGCAGCATCTTCTCGTGGCCGATCGCGCTGAGCACGTCGGAACGCACGACCACGTGCGCCGACAGCACCGGCATCCCCGAGGTGATCGTCCACGCGTGCAGGTCGTGGACGTCCTCGACCCCGTCCAGAGCCAGTATGTGGGCCCGCACCTCCGCGATGTCGACGCCCTTGGGGGCCGCCTCCAGCAGCACGTCGAGGGTCTCCCGCAGCAGCTTCCAGGTGCGCGGCACGATCATCACGCCGATGGCGAGGGAGGCGACCGGGTCGGCGGCCTGCCAGCCGGTGGTGAGGATCACCACGGCCGAGATCAGCACCGCGAGCGACCCCAGCGCGTCCGCGGCCACCTCCAGGAACGCGCCGCGCACGTTCAGGCTCTCCTTCTGCCCGCGCATCAGCAGGGACAGCGAGATCATGTTCGCCACCAGACCGACCAGACCGAACACGACGGTCAGACCGCCGTCGGTGTCGGCGGGGGTGACGAACCGCTGGATCGCCTCGTACAGGACGTAGCCGCCGACCCCGAGCAGCAGCAGGCAGTTGGCGAGCGCGGCCAGGATCTCCGCGCGGGCGTAGCCGAAGGTGCGCCGGTCGCTCGGGGGCCGACTGGAGAAGTGGATCGCGAGGAGCGCCATGCCGAGGCCCACCGCGTCCGTCGCCATGTGGGCCGCGTCCGCCACCAGGGCGAGCGAGTCGGCGACCACCCCGCCGACGATCTCGACCACCATCACGGTGAGCGTGATCGACAGCGCGACCCGCAGTCTCCCGCGGTACGCGGCGGTCGCCGTACCGCCGCCGTGCGCGCCGTGCGCGTGCCCGTGATCGTGGCCAGCCCCCATGAAAAGCGCCTCCTGTGTTCGGCCCGGGACCACAGTCAACTACGGGCGGGGGGTATCGGGCAACGCGGCACTGAACACCGTTGTCGTCTGCCGTGACCTGCGGAAACGTTCCGCAGGTCAGGACAGACGCGGATCAGTGGCCGTGGTGCAGCAGCCATCCCCGCCACGCCGACTCGACCATCTCCCCATGATGGTGCCGCCCCAACTCGGCGTCGTACCGCTGTTCATGATGATGACGGAACTGGGCTGGGGTCAGCGGCTGCCCGCCGTCATCTTCCCC